>JAFZDP010000009.1 GCA_017561155.1 Bacteroidales bacterium
AACTTGCACCCTCAAAATAGTGCATTCTCACGATGTCTATTTTCTCATCGTACTTGAAATTTTCTCTTCTTTTTCTTTTTCTTTTGGTTTCTTTATTCATATTTTGTTGACTTTTGTGTCAACTTTTTTCAGCACAAGACAGTTACGATCCATAACTATGGCACTTGAAAATTAAGGGATAAAATTCTTTTGTTAAAAGGGTATTTATTTCGAAAAATATGTGTATATTTGCACCGCAGAACAATTATACATGATGATTGTTTATTATATTGATAGTCAGCTGTAAGATTGTGATATGTTATTGAATATTAATGAATAAATATAAGATATAGAAGAGAAAAACATTAAATAGAAGACATATAATATATATAGTATACATACAGTATACATAATTGTAGGCGTTTTTTGCTGTATATGGCGTTTCTGAAATCTGGACAATTTCAAGTATTCACCTTAGGTAGGCAGTAAACGCTCACGATGCTATCGTGGGCTTTACTTTTATTTAGGTGAATAGGTTGTCCAGAACCTCAGAAATGAAATAAAGAAAGTTCCACGTTTTTTTATACCCTTTTGTTGAGGTTCTATATAGAAAATGAGGAAATTTTCCAATAGGCTAGTTTTAAACACCGTAATATAAATAATATCTTTGAATATTATAATAATGTAATACATGAATAAGTTGGGTAAGATGATAAAGATAGACGATTTGAGATCTGTATGGCCTCATGAAGCTCTGGATTTTACAAAATGGTTGTCAGAAGATGAAAATATTTCGTTGCTCAGTGATACAATAGGTATAGATCTTGAAGTAAAAGAAATAGAATCTTCTGTTGGTAGTTTTAATGTAGATATTTATGCAAAAGAAGTAGGGTCAGAACGTTATGTAGTAATCGAAAATCAATTAGAAACTACTAATCACGATCATCTTGGGAAATTAATTACTTATGCATCCGGTAAGGGTGCTGAGGTTGTTGTGTGGATTGTAAAACGAGCACGCGATGAGCACAGACAGGCGATAGAGTGGCTTAATCAAAAGATAGGTGATAAAATAGATTTCTTTTTATTGGAGATAGAATTGTGGCAAATTGGTAATTCAGAAAAAGCACCTCGTTTCAATATTGTAGAAAAACCAAATTATTGGTCTAAAACGATGAAATTAAAGGAGGAATTATCCGGTTCGAAGTTGTTTAAATTCGACTTTTGGACAGGTTTTAATGATGCAATGAATGACAATAAAGATTTTTTAAGCCATTTTCGTTTGCGGAAAGCTCTCGCTGAAGATTGGTATGGTTTGAGTATTGGAAGTTCTGTTTATCATATCGAGTTAAAAGTAAAAACTAAAGAACAATATATTGCAGCAGAAATATATATCAAGAATAATAGAGAATTATTTGAGAAATTCAGAGAGCATAGCGATGAGATATCGAAGATGTTGAACAGCGAAGTAGAATGGTTAGAAACAGACACAAGATATCGTATAATTATAACCAATAATATCAATCTTTGTGAGCGTGATAATTGGCAAAGTGCATACGAATGGTTTTTGGAAAAAGCTATTGTGTATAAAAATATTGCAGCAAAATTTGGAGAATAATGGTATATTGATGGCATGTTAAGAATTAATTGAGATGATGTTTTAATACTTAGTTATTCTACATAAATCAAATATAAGAGGATTAGATAATAGATATAAATAAAAACAATAAATAAAATGGGATTATTAGATAATTTAAAAGACCGCTTTAATAAAGCAGAATTTACAGTGGCTCCGAATAAGAAGCTAAAAACTATTTCGAAAGAATTTATGGAAACTTTCGATCTTACATTGGCTTTTTACAAAGGTAATCAATTGGCAGATGGCGATTTGACATTAAATCAATTGAATCAAAAAACAACCAAAGAGGTAAAAACCAATAGTGGAGAAAGTCTTAAAATAAAAGGCAGTACAAAGGTTGGCGATTGCGAAAAGATGTTTGATGCAGCTTTTGGAGTTACTGTACAAGTAAAAGATAAGAAAGGTGAAATTTGTGTACCCAATGGAATAACCTTGGGACAAGCCGCAAGAGGCGAGTATAAGTAATATTTGATATAATAACAAGTAAAAAATATTAATATTATGAGTTACACAAAATTAGAAATCCGTTATGTTGGCGACGGAGTAAATTCAAAAACAGATGGCACGATGAGAGATGCCATAAGAAAAAAGACTTTAAACCTTGCAAAAAAAGTGCAAGAATATGGTGATAAATATGGTTATGATACTATTGAATTTTTATTCAATGGCGATCGCATTACTTTAAAAGGGGGCGATGAAGTATTGCAAGACCAAGATATCAACGGAACAAACAATAATGAATATATTGTATCTATCGAAGGGTACGAATGGTTAAACTAAAAGATTAAATAAAAATGGCAGAATTAAATTTGAATGGTCGTACCAAAGTAAAAACTTTGAAGGCCGAATTTAAAAAGAATTGGAATGCTACACTACGTGTGTATAATGGTTCAAGATTTGCAGATGACGATGCTACATTAGCTTCTATCCGTCAAGGTGATGCAAAAGGTGGTGAATTTAAAGTAGCAGGAAACATCAAAGTGGGTAATTTCGAAGACAAAATGAAAGAAATCTTTGGTGTAAAGGTGCAAGTAGCAAACCCGGACGATACTAAACTTTCTGACAACGATATTACAATATCGGCTGCCGGTAAAGAATAGTATCTAATATTCATAGTCTTGAAGTATTACTGCTTCAAGACTATGATTTAAAAATAGAGATAAATAGGGGAAGGCGAAAACCTATAAAAGAGTAGTCGTTATTTTAATTTAATTTTGATATGAAATATACAAAAGAAGAAGTATTTGCAGTTTTGCTTGGACAAATGGGTTTATCTGATAGCCTTCAAGGGGAAGAAATCAAAAGAATCCATGATGTGGCAAAAAGTAATGATTTAAGTGGCGAAAAAGTGCTAGAGGCACTGAAAAAATTTATCCATGATGAATATGATGACGAGGAAGTTTTAAAATGCATTACAAATGCAGATGAAGACTTTAAAGATTTGTTATTCTTTGGATGTCTTAGAGTTGTAGTTGCAGATGAAGAAATTTCTAATAAAGAAATTGCAATGCTTCATCATTGTTCAGAACGTTATTTTGAATGGTCATCGACATATGTAACCATAAAATTATTACAGTTATTGAAAGACAATCCAAAATTAGAAATAATAATTAAAAAATAAATCTAAACTTGATGAGATGAATACATCACCTTAAAGTGTACTATTTACTTTAAGGTGATATTTCTAAGAATAAATAGCCAAATTTGTTATTTTGTGTAAATATTGATAGACAAATGGAACTTAGTAAATTAATAGATTCGTATATTGAGCATGGATTTGGCTCAATGAATAAAAATGATTTTGAAGTTTTTATTTTTAGTTATTTAGTCAAGGAACATGCTGTGTATAAAGATAAATCGAATTTTGAACTTAGTATATTGTTGCGAATACCCGAGTCAAAAGTAAAACGTTTGAGATATGAGTCTGATTTAAAGTATACTAGCAAAGATGATAATAATGATGGTTTAAAAAATCGCCTAAATAAAGTATTATCTAAAGCGAATCTAAAATTTAAAGACAAACAACAAATTCAATTCGTTATTGAAGACGTTTATTTGAGAAGTTATCTAGATGATTACCTAAAGAAAAAAGGGTATTTTTCAGATACGTCATTCAATAGAGAAATTGTAATAATAAATTTAGATACACTATCCTATTTAATGGAGAATATATTAGATAAAGAAGTTGCGAATGTTCTAGAAACTGCAACTAAACAAATGGGTAGGAAATTAAAATTTAGAGAATTGTTAGAAAAAATCACATCTGATGGTTCATCTACATTAATTGATTTATCAATAAATGGAATACTTCTATTGATAAAAAGTAATTTGTGGTAGAGGTAGATTCGAAAACCTATAAAAGAGTAGCCATTTTTATAATAAAGAGTTATGAGTAAAGAATATTACAAAAAGAAAATAATAGATATTAGAGCTGATATACAAAAAGAAAAAGATGCAAAGAAAAGGGATAATGAGCATTTTGCGTCTTATATAAAGAGTGCATCATCGGCAGACGCTAAGGCAAGTTATCGCAAACGCAAAATAGATGCGGCTGCAAGTCATGACCGCCGTATAGAAAGTTTGAAGCGCAGTTTGGAATCGGCCAAAGAAAGTTTGAAAAGAGCAAAATAAATAATATTATGGGACTTATAAAGGGTTTGTCGTTTTCGTTGAAGCGTGCCGTTGGTGTTTCGGGTTTGAAGTCCAGGGTGGCTCATAGTACGGGTATCCCAACCACAAAACAAGGCTTGGAACGTAAAATAGGTGCCGGTATATTAGATGCTGTAACAGGCAAAAAGAAAAGAAAAAGAAAATAAACAGCCGGGCTATGAGGGGTTTTACTTTTTCGTGGAAACGTGCAATAGGTATTTCTGGCTTGAAATCCAGGTTGGCACACGGCACCGGCATTCCAACCACCCGAATGGGACTTGAACGCAAGATAGGTGCAGGTATATTAAACACAACTATAGGGATAATAACATTTGTATTTGGTATAATAATAAAGATTATATCGGCTATAATAAAAGGAATAATAAAGATATTGAGATGAGACAGTTGTTTAGAATCATGATGTTTGTTGGACTTATAGGCATGGCAGGTTGCAACTCCAACAACGAACAAAAGGTAACAATATTAGAAAAATATGCTTCATTGCCCGAAGAATATGCCGAGTATTGCAGCGAATGGCCATCTTTGTTGGAATCGGTGCACGAAATTGTTAAGTCGTACGAAATGGTAAAAGAAGTAAAGATTTATAAGGGTTTGGTGGAATTGTGTCCAACTATAGAATTTACCAAAGATATAGACGGTCTTTCTGCCGAGCACAGATTGATATGCCAAAAGGTAAAAAACAGTGTGGATTCTACCCGAGTGGCATTGGAAAACTACTTGGCTGAGGAATTGGCTGAAATGAGATTTTCGTTGAATGATGTAAAAGACTATTTGATAGAAGACGTAACCGAAAGCGTGCATTACCTGAATAAAGGCACAAAGATATATTACACAATAAAATCGGAAGGACAGCTTACGCTTAAGATACACAATACCGATGCCAAAACTACGCTTAAAACATACAGCAACAAATCGTATATATGCGACTCGATGGAAATAAAGAACTCTGCAATTTATTTGTTTGAGCTCTTGCCCAAAGGCGGTGTATATGTGGATGTAAACATTGATGCACGATATGCCGAAATAGATCATCTGTTGAATCAAAAAACAGTGTCGAGAGAGAGAGTAGAAGGCAAAGCCAACGATTTCAGAGTAACGAAAGTGGACGGTGTGAAGATGCAGAATCTGTTTGAAGAGCCTCGCAAATTTACGTTACGTTCGCAAGGCAAGAGTATGTTTAGCGGCTCGGCACGTGCCACTATTCCTATTCAAATACCAGCCGGAACCACCGATTTGCTGTACAGCCTTAGAATATCCACCAACGAAGGCTCGCGCAGCAGCGATGGCAATTTTGATGAAAACTTGAATGCTACCTATAAGGAAGTGAAGTTTATGGGGCGTACGGTGTATGAATCGAAAGAACGCAGAACAAGCTTGTTGAGAGAATTGCTTTATGGCAACGAGCCGCCACGCGAAGAAGAGGCATATTGCAATGTGTTTGTGTTTACCAATTCGGCGCAGGCAAAGAAATTTCAAGACGGTGCCGGAACTACCAGTTTGAGTTATAACATAGACTTATCGTTGCTTGGAACGCAATCGTGCAATGGCAGAATACCATGCAACGGAATGAGAACAATATACTTTGGTTTCGAAAACGAGCGTTTTCGCTATTCGAACTATCTTTGGTTGGAGGTAGTGGCAGTAACTCCTCAAACAGAATATTATAAATATATCTATCGTGTAGATTAATAAATATTGCATCAGTAAGCATATATGAAACGGATGAGTTTTTCGAAGAAGATAGCACGTGTTTTTGATGATAATCTGAAAACACGTCAATGGGAGAATATTATAGATTATACAATAATAGGGCTTATTGTAATAAGCAGTATAGAGGTATTCCTATCAACTTTTCCGGATATATCGGACAAGTATGGTCATATACTACATTTTGTAGATGTGTTTACCACCATAGTATTCACTATAGAAGTAACACTGAGAATATGGTTTGCCGATGTGGTGAATGAGAAGTATAAAGGTTTTAAAGGCAGACTGAAGTACTGTTTCAGTTTTTATGGGATAATAGATATTTTATCTACCTATCCGTTCTATCTCAATTTTATAATGCCAGTACCTTACAACGCTCTTAAGATATTAAGAATAGCACGTTTGTTTAGGGTGTTTAGGTATATGAAATCATTTCGGTTGCTGTCCAATGCCATATCGTCCAAAAAGAGTGAACTGTTGATATCGTTTCAGTTTTTGGCTATCACCACCATTATACTTTCGTTTATACTTTTCTTTGTGGAGCATACGGCACAACCCGAAGTATACGACAACGGAGTATATCCTATGGTGTGGGCTTTTGCCCAATATATAGGCGACCCGGGTGGTTTTGCCGAATATCCTCCTGTTACATTTGCCGGACGATTGATAGCATGTATAGTGGGTGTGTTGGGTATAGCTATATTTGCCGTGCCGGCAGGGCTTGTAGGTTCGGGCTTTATGGAAGTGATAGAAAATGACCGAAAAGTGGAAAAGGATAAAGCAAATGTAGAAAAGTTGCGAGAAAGATTTAAATTTACGCAATGCAGATATACTAAATTTATCCGCACCCCTCAATATGTTTCTCTTGCCACTATTCAAGAAAAAACATTAATGACAACCGAGGATATCTTTGATGCAATAGCCTCGAGCGAAGAGTTTAGACTTAAAAACTTGGCGAAAACCAGACCTATCGAAGAACGTCCGAATGATAAACTTGTGGTTGAGCATTTTCTTTTAAATCGTCCTTACGGAGGTATGATAGACCGCAAGTCGAAGGTAACGATTGTTTCAACAAGTAGTTTTACCGAGGTTTCGACAGGGCATGTGGCATATTATCTTGCAAAGATAGGTGGGTTTAATTATATAAGCAAAGAGATTGCCAATAAAGATAATGAAAAAGGGTCGTTGATTTCCTACTATAATATTCCTGAGGGTTTCACTTCTGAAAACTTTGAGCTATTTATGTCGGATTTGAATAAATTGTCGGCTTCGCCTGATAGTTGGGTAATATTTTTATTGTCGGCTTCGGGTGGCGAAGAGCCTGTTTATCCTACACAATTCCATTATATAATAGGAGGTAAAAAAGGAGAAGTGGATTACAGCGACCCTAATCTTACAGTAAAAGATACCGCTACATTCGAAGCAATGTATAAAGAATTGTCCGAAAAAATTAAAGAAGCCTTTGGCTTGGATTCGGATGTACAACAATATCATGCCGGCACGAGTCCTAAGAATATAGCACGCCATGTGGGTACGCCGGATATGCGACCTAATGCTTTCACTATAAGGATAGCATGGAGCGTTACTTGTTGGGATTATAGGATAACTGCTATTTCGAAAGAAATGGCCGATATAATAAACAAACATATCGAACCCGAAAAAGAAAAAACAGTGTCGACCGAATTGACTACTCGCGTAGCCGGGAAGGATTATGGGTATAACTTTTATAAGGAATAGATAATGGAATTGCTAAAAAGATTATATGCCATAAATAGCAAATCGGGTAGGGAGGACGAGATAAAGAGATTTATTCTGTCCTCTCTTTCCCATATAGCTTTGGATATAAAAGAAGATGAATTTGGTAATTTATTTATTACCAAAGGAAAGGCTGAAGTATATCCTTGTGTGGCGGCACATTTGGATGAGGTGCATATGCCGTCTGCGCGTATTATTGTGGAAATTCCTCCAACTATATGTGCCGTAAACACAGAAGGAACAAGGGTAGGGTTGGGCGCTGATGATAAAAACGGTATATGGATAGCATTGAAATTGTTAGAAGAACACGAGTGTATAAAAGTAGCCTTGTTTGTAGAAGAAGAAAAAGATGGCGAAAAGGCCGGCTGCAGAGGATCTAAAGCATGCGATTTGGCTTGGTTTGATAATGTTGGATATATCTTGCAATGCGATAGAAAAGGTGCCAACGATTATATAGTACAGGCAAAGGAAACTCCTCTTTGCGATTACGACTTTATACCTACAGAACTTCTTAGAAAGTATAAATATTGGCCGGTGAAAGGTGGCAATACCGATGTGGCAGCTTTGAAACGACGTGGCTTTGACAAACCTTGTTGCAATATCAGTTGCGGATATTATAATGCTCACAAAAGCGAAGAATACACAAATATAGACGAACTAAAGAATTGTTTAAACTTTGTGTCGGATATAATCACATACTATAAAAACATAGATAATAATATTTAAATCAATTACTTTAAATAGAATATGCGACAAAAAATATCAGAATTGTTTCTCAACGATAAGATTATACTTACATTTATCATAGCCAATGCCGCTATTATTTTTGCACAAGAAAGTGGGGTCGATCAGCCTTGGCTTTTCTATTTGGATATATTTATCACAATGGTTTTTGTGGTGGAAATGATAGTGAAACACTATAAATATGGCGTAAAAAACTATTGGAAAGATGCATGGAACAGGTTGGATGGCGTTTTGGTAATATTGTCGTTGCCATCGCTATTGGAGATATTTGTGCCTACGGGAATAAATATATCGTTTATATTGTCGTTGCGAGTACTTAGGGTATTCAAGTTTTTTAGAATCATAAAGTTCTTCCCTCATATCGATGAGCTATCGAAGGGAATAAAGCGAGCAATAAAGGATTCGTATAGCGTATTCTTTGGTTTTATAATTGTTATCTTTATCTTTGCCCTGCTCAATTGTTCGTTGTTTGCCAAGGCTGCTCCGGAATATTTTGGCACACCATTGGATTCTATATATACGGTTTTTAAACTGTTTACGGTAGAGGGGTGGTACGAGATACCCGAAGTAATAACGGATTATTATTCCGCTTCGCCATTCATAGTCAATATTGTTAAGTTGTACTTTTCGTTATTGCTTATAGTGGGAGGTATAATAGGGTTGTCGCTTGTAAACTCGGTATTTGTAGATGCCATGGTAAGCGATAACAATGACGAACTGAACAAGGAAGTAGAACGCCTGCATAAAAAGATAGACCTTCTTACCGAGAAGATAGACGAACTGCAAAAGAAGTAGTGTTTTGTAATAAAATAACTTCTAAAAATCGTTTTGTAGGTAGTTCGTTCTAATAAACTTACCAGCTATACGATTTTTAGAAGTTTCTGTTATAGGATGGGATTATTTTATCTGTGTTATTCAAAGTCGTCTCTTTCTACAAGCAGTATTGCATTCTGAGGTACTATGTAGTATTTCTCTCCATTGTATTTGATTTCGGTAGCACCTTTTTGTAAGAATATAGCCAAATCGCCTGTTTTTACTTGTAGTGGTAAGTAGTTTGTATTTTTATTTTGGGGATTCCATGCTTCTCCATCGTCGAATGAAGGTAATGCATAGCCCGGACCACATTTAAGGATATATCCTTTTTGTATTTCTTCTTTCTCTTTGTAGCCGGCAGGTAAGTATAGGCCGCTTTTTGTTTTGTCGGCACCTCCTATAGGTTTTATCAAAACTCTGTCGCCTATTACAATAAGCTTATCCAAATCTATTTTCATATATAGTATTCTTTATTGTCTATTTTTTAGATATGTTCTCAAAGTATAGCTCTATTAGCTGTTCGGCAGCTTTATATCCACTTACTTTGTCGCTTAGGATGTTTTCTTTAGCCTTTGCCAATTCTTCTATTATGGTATTTTCTCCGTAAAAATGTTCACGAAGTGAAGCATCGATTGTTTCGTACAGTATTCTGATGTTTTGTTTTTGGCGTTTTTGGTAGAAATATCCATTACCTTTTGTAAATGCAACATAGTCCATTACGTTGTTCCAAAGTTCCTCTATACCCATACTGGTGTAAGCCGAACTTAGTATTACCTTAGGTAGCCATCCCGATTCCGGCATTGGAAATAGGTGTAAAGCATTGCGATATTGTGTAGCAGCCAATTCCGATTTTGTCTTGTCTATATCCGATTTGTTTATGGCTATCATATCGGCCATTTCCATTATACCACGTTTTATGCCTTGTAGTTCGTCGCCGGTATTAGCAAGTTGTAATAGTAGGAAAAAGTCTACCATCGAGTGTGCAGCAACTTCCGATTGTCCTACTCCTACGGTTTCTACTATTATGATGTCGAATCCTGCAGCTTCGCACAAAAGTATGATTTCTCTTGTTTTTCTAGCTACGCCACCTAACGAACCTGCACTTGGTGAAGGACGTATGAAGGCATTGGGATCGGTAGATAGGGCTTCCATTCTTGTTTTGTCACCAAGTATACTGCCTCCTGAGCGTTCGCTACTAGGGTCTATTGCCAATACGGCAACTTTGTGGTTGTGCGATGTAAGCATGGTGCCCAATGTTTCTATTGTTGTACTTTTTCCTGCTCCGGGTACTCCGGTTATTCCTAAGCGGATAGATTTGCCGGAGTAGGGTAGGCATCGTTCTATGATAGCTTGTGCTTTGTCTTGATGTGCAGGTAGTGTGCTTTCTACCAAGGTTATTGCTCTACTTAAAAGGGTTCTGTTGCCTTCAAGTATACCGGCAACGAGTTCTTCAACAGTAGGCTCTGCTTTTTTCATTGCTTTTACTCTCGATAAGTATGCATTGTTTACAATATCCGGTTGTTGAATACCTTTCTGTACATTTAGTGCAGATTCGTAGTCGAAATTACTATGTAGTCTTTTGTCTTCCATAATCTTGTTGTTATAGTGTAAAAAGGATATTTTTTTGCAGTATTGAGTCCTTTTTTACTAGGTTAATTGTATTGTTGCCGATGCAGTAATATGTTTATTATTAACTGTTTTTGCTTGTTATTGTTGTTTTGCTTGCTTATGCATCGTATTGCAAAAATACAACAATAATTTGAAAACTTGCTATACTATAGGTAAAATAATTTTTCTTTGGTATTATGTTTTTGTATGAGTGGTTGTAAATTCTTGGTGCAACGATTTTTGTTGAATAATAAAAGGGGTACAGATGCACCCCTTTTATTTATTATTATTCGTTACGTATATAAGGAAATATAAAACTTTCGGTTGTAGCAATCACTATTATAACTCAAGTGATACGTTGTTGTCTTTAGCCAGACGTCGCAAATTTATTACTGCATATCTCATTCTGCCCAATGCAGTATTTATGCTCACACCGGTTTTGGCAGCAATATCTTTAAAGTCGTATTTACCATAATGTCTTAGTATAACAACACGACGTTGTTCTTCCGGAAGTTTCTTTATTAGCTTTCGTACATCACGACGTATCTGAGTGCGAATCATTTTTCTTTCAGCATTATCGTCAGGAACACGCAAAGTATCCATTATATCAAAATCGTTACGACTAGATACCATCGGCATTTTATTTATTCTACGAAAATGATCTACTATCAAGTTGTGAGCAATACGCATTACCCAATGTATAAACTTGTTTTCGTCTTTATATAATCCCGAATTTATAGTATGAACAACCTTAAAGAAGGTGTCTTGAAATATATCGTCTGCTATATCCTTATCTTTTACAACTGAAAATATATAGCCATAAACTTTACTTTGATGACGTGCTAACAACGTCTCAAAATCTGAATAATTACCATTTCTATAACCTAATATAAGCTCATTATCTGTAAGCTGTCTGGTGGTTATTGTTTCGTTAGTCATACTACCTCCTACTATTTTAAATTAAAGAATAGTTGTGTTCTCGATAATCTTCAGTTTTTGTGAATAATTTATTTTATATTTTCGAGTGCAAAAATACATTATTTTTTTGATATTGCCAAAATATTTTTTTATTTTTTTCGTAGTAGAGATATTGTTTATCTTTGGTTGGTACTTAGAATTTGTTGATTATTAATATTGTAAATGTATTTTGAAATGGGAGAAAAAACTTAGATTTATTATTGATTTTTTGCTATAGATATCTATTTTTGCTGCAAGTTTACTATCGTTTTCGTCAAAAAAAACGGTATACATAAGCAAAAAAACTAATTGCTCAATAATTCTATTGTTATCTTTCAACTTGAAATTGCCAAATAGGATAAATACTATATATTGCAATGTCCCATAACCTTTAAGTGCTGTGGGACATATTATTGTTGACCGCTTAATTTAGTATCCCTTCGGTATTCATGTCTACTAATATGTCGTAGTCAATGTTTTTCTATTTTATTCTCTCAAATCCACGTTCGGCAAGTTTCTTGCCGGTCATGGCAGCCAATAAACCTATAGCTACCAATATTGCCCCTTTTACTACATTTTCATTCATGATTTCAATCGTTTAAAATAAATCTATTATATCATCTACAAAATCTTCTATCTTGTCGGCAATAACTTCTGATATGTCATCAAATACCGGAAGTAATTTTTTCATGCCGTTTACCACCATATCTAAGTTGTCGTTGCCCGTAGATATGTGTGTGTCGTCTACCCCTTCAAACATAGCTATTATGGTATTAATATTCCTTATACTTTTTTAAATCCGATGCCAACTTGCTTACAGCAGCTGTAATAATAGCCACATCGTCGAGTAATCCTATTATCGGAGTAAAATCAGGCACTGCATCTACAGGACTTATCATGTATATTAACGCACCTATTGCTATTGCTTTGCCAGCCCATGGAGCATTGGGATCTTTTATAAAACGATATAGTTGCATTACCTTGTCCCACACTTCGACAAGTTTGCCTTTTTTCATTCCGTTTATGTTTTCATCTATGCGTCTGATGTCGCTTTCCGATGCATTGTTGCTCATATCTCTGAACAGTTCTTCTTTGTTTGCCATAGTTTTAATTTATTATTTTATTTTTATGGTGCAAAATTATGTCGAATTTTCTTATTGTAGTGCTACTTTGGAATATTGTCGCAGATTTGTCGCAAACAATAGTAGCGTGTTTTATTCGCTTGATATTGAGATAAAGAGATTTGTATCACTAATTATGGTAGAAATCATATTCGAATTTTGAAATGCCTCAAAAGATGTTTTTTTGAGAATTTGCCCGATAATTGAATAAAAACTCGTAACTTTGCAACGCTTTTGAATGGATGTTCAAGCAAAATAAAGTAGCGATATTATAGTGTGAACAATATGGATACCGATAATAAAAAATATTTTTTTGAGCCACGTGTGGGTATTAATTATAATGATGGGTTTAAAGATTTGCGCACCCTTGTTTTGGGGGCATACCATATATGTTCGCGTAATTGCTGTTATAAAAATAGGTGTTGCAATATCGATTTGGTGGCCGATATGGATTATAAATGTCCCGACTATAGCAATGCCCCTCGCTACGATACTCCCGAAGATGAACTTTGTTTGCACAACAGTAATATAATAGAGATTACCTCGTATTGCGACGATAACACACAATATCCTACCTATACTGCTTTTACACGATATATGTTGGAATGCAAAACTGCTCTTACTTCGGAACAGAAAAATGATTTTTGGGATAATGTGGCGTTCTGCAATTTTTATCAGTGTTTCAGCTCTTCGGATATTATGTGTTTCGAAAACGATGCCGATACCATGAACAAAAATGCGGTGGAGGCATTAAGGCAGATAATTGATACTTTGAACCCTCAGGTGGTATATGTGTGGACCAAAGAGTTGAGTGATGTGATAGATTCCAATATCGATGACTTCCCGGGGTTGAAAAAAGAATCGCTGCCTCGCGAACATTCTACCATAGAACTGTATATGTATTCGTATAATCATAGCATAAATACCGTAACACTGAAAGATGTACAGCAATACCTGCAGCAGTATTTCCCAAATAGAGATATTACATTAACGAAAGAGGGAGTGCAGAAAAAAGTGTTGCCGCTGGAAAAAGTTATACTTCGTGCCATTAAACGTAATACTTTTATGTTCGATAACGGACAATTGATAGTATCGGCTAATAGCAAAGAATTAGAGGTGGGGTATATATTGAGCTCTATGAGATTATACTATACCTTCAACAATTGGAAAGAAATAGAACTTATAATAACCAAGGACAAAAAAGATGGCGGACGAATAAAGAATTTACGACAAACTCGCCGATATCACAACAACAATACCAATACCAAAGAAGCCAAAGAATTGGACAAAAATATCTTTGGAATAAAATAGTATATTGTTTTGCGACATATTTGCGACAAATTAAATATCCTCTTTTTGGGCTCGGGAAAATCATGTAACTTTGCAAAATAATTTTAAACATGATAATGAGATGGTACGAGGTTATTATAAAGTATATTGCCTTAAATGCAAACATGAATTTGACGATATTGATGCCGAAGTTGATGCAACTGTCGAATCGACATTGAAGAAACGATGTCCGAAATGCGGAAGTAAACTATTAGTAAGAATACCAAAAATAAAGCTATGAATAATGTAAAATTTAAACCATGGGTAGGAGATAAGTATGCTCTTGGTATTATAGGATACGATGCTAACGGTAAAGTTATATACGGAACAGCAAGCCAGTTGGGTAAGAAAATATTGGTGCTTGGCGAAAGCCATTATTGTGCCAATCCCGAAACGGAAGCAACAGCGTTTTTGACAATAGACATTATTGCCGATATTCTTAATCCCGATAGTGAATGGGAAGCCTATAAAAACACTTATACCAAGTTTATAAAATCGCTAATTGGTGGTATCGCGGATTTAGAGCAAAATGACAAAGAAAATGCGTGGAAACATGTAGGGTTCTACAACTATGTGCAAACACCTATGAGCGGTGCAAGGGTAGCACCTACAGCAGAAGATTTCAAAAATTCCGAAAAGGCATTCTTCGAAGTATTACAAACCTATAAGCCCGATGTGGTAATTGTATGGGGTAACAGATTGTACAATAATTTACCAAAGGGAGGTAAGCAGCTAGATGATTTAACTATCTCAACAGGACGTTTTTCCGGAAATTCTACAGAAATGTGGAACTACAATGTGTGCGGTAAAGATATAACTGTTATGCCAATTACACATCCTTCGGCTGCATATAGTACAAGATTATTCAATAGCTTTTTCAGAGAATTAATTTCAAAATAGATAATTATGATACAGGCAACAAAATTAAAATGTATTCGTTGTGGATATATATTTTTACATATTCCCGGCGATATTGTGTTGGATATTAGACATCCTCGATGCCCAAAATGTGGTAGTATTCTTACTATCCCAACAATAAAAGACATTAAGAAATGGTAAATCTACTTACTAATGTGATGATACAAAACTGATTTTTATTCAATGAATTATTAAATAAATAAACCATGAATCTAACAGTAGCATACAATGAAATAGAAACAAAGGTAAAGGAACTGGCAAAAGTCAGTTTATTGATACGCAAATATGATGAGAAATCATTGAAAGTTGTTTATGCATCGGGTATTCCTTTTATGCCTGATATAGATGTTGTTCTTACAATAGTGAATGTTTATTCCGATAAATTGGAACTTACATATAGCTGTAGTCCATTGGTTGGAAAGGCTGTAGAGAAACTCTTGCCAAAGGCAATAGAACGTTTTCCAAAGGGTGTGGTAAACATAAATGGCAAAAATATAATGCTGAACTTGGCTGAGATAGATAAATTGGAGAAAGTGCTTAAGTTTTTATCTTTGGAAAAAATCGAGGTAAATGACGATAATATTGAAGTATTTGTGGCTGTGAGATAATTTTATTTTATATAGATCTTTTGCATAGCCCACACTTGGTACTCATAACTATGTGAGTTACATGCCAAAACTCCCATACTTACAGGTCGTAAGTATGGGAGTTTTGATAACTAAACCATTGGGTTGTTTATTAGGGATACTATATGTGTTGGGTTTGGGTGATTTTTAGAAGTTACCTATGGATATTCAAAAAGTTGTATATACTCATTCAAAAACTTGCGAATGATTATATAAAAAATTGTTTTCGCTCTATCAAAAAGCAATTTTCATGTCTTGAAAGTATATTTTCATGGCATGAAAGAATACTTTCAAGGCGTGAAATAATACTTTCAAGCTTTGAAAGTAGGGATTAATATAATCGTAAGGAAGTTTTTGATTATATGCAGAAAAGTTTTTGATTGGTTATTTTGAAGTTTTTATGCGTATGGGCAATACGAATATAACAATAGGTGCAACTATTGTTGTATATATAAAGAAATTAAGGATGTTTGTGATATTCTTTAGATGTGGCTAAAATAAAAGAAGCATTCTCTTTATCAGTGAGAATGCTTCTTTTTATTGTTGCTTATTTTAGTTTATGCTTTTGCCAAGAGTCTTTTACCTTTCCTCCCACTACTATGGTTGGTATTTGTTGTTTTCCTTGTAGCGACGATTCGAACGATACTGCATCTTTTATTTCGTCGAATAGTTGACCATAATCTATGTTGCCCATGTTTTCGCGTAGGGTTTTAAGTAGGTAGTATGTAAAGAACCCATGTTTTTTCTCGTTGAATCCGTATACGGTTTTGGTAAAGTCGGCAGCACAGAATATTACTGCATTACCACGCAAACGCATACCTTTTGTTTTACCTGTGTTGCGTTGGAAGTTTAGTAATGTGTTTCCGTTTCTAAGTTTTCCGTCAAAACCTGCGTCGCAGAATATTGTTAGCGAATTTGAAGGTACATTGTCAAAGTCTGTACATATTTCTTCAAGCGAAATACACTCTTCTAGTAGTTTGGTTAGTTCTTTTTTCGACAATGGAATAGCTTCTTTGTCTTCGGTTTGAGCTTTGCCCCATTTTGTTGTTGTTAGCGATTTTACGTCGGTAGGTACTATATATGGTAAGTTTTCATAGTTTACTATACCATGACCAATGTAGTATATTATTATGTTTCCGGTACCATTGGTAACTTTCATCAAATCTTTAAGCCAATTTATACCATCTTTTTGTATCTCGCTTTTCGATGCGTTTTCAAGCAAGCGGATATGACGTTCCGGAATACCCAAAATCTTTATACAATATTCGCGGAATATTTCGCTGTCGTTTGATGCGTAATCAACATCAGGAAACGAGTGTTGATATTCTTCGTTTGATATTATCAGTACGAATGCGTTTTTATTCAAGTCGGCTGTTTCCGGTATGTTGATGTCGATGTCGGTATCGGTGGTTTTCATATTTTGTACCATTGCATCTATTATTTCGTCGAATGGGTTGTGTACAAGTATTCTTATAGAGCTGCGGCGGTAATGACTACCTACTTCTTCTACTTGCCATGTTTCCAATTCGTACATATTGTTGTTGTTTTCCAATGTGCCAACGGATGTTTGCAAGAAGTTTTTTACGCTTTGTGCTCTTAGGAATGCAAGTTCTGAGTTTGTGGTGATAACGTCGTTGGTAAACAATGTTAGTCGTGTAGGAATGTCATCGAATACTACCGGTGTGTATCTAAAGTCGCCATATTCTCCTTTATAAGGAATGCCGGCAATAGCTTGTGCATCGGTAGTGCTTGTTATTAGTATGTCTATGTCTTTCCCTCCGGGTAAAAACATTTTACAGTCTTCTTCCAAAAATTGTTTTGTAAGGTTGCAAATAGCACGACACGAGTTCGATTCCGAATAGTTGTACGAACCCGATGGGTAGTCGTCAGAGTCGCCATTTGGGTTTACACATTGGTAAGAGATTTCGTACAAATAGTTCATTTCAATATTACCACTGCTAAAAGTGTCGTATACTATTTCAGATTTTATTATTACTTTACCTTCGTCGTAAAGTTTTTCTTGCAACGGAAGATTAAGTAATATACGTTCGGCTTTTCTGTTGATGATTCTCTGGCTATTTTCAACTTCTTTCTCTATGATGTTTATTGCTTTAGTTCTATAGTCGGAGTTTTTCCATTCTTCGCGTTCCGAAATATTTTCGTAGTTTTGTGCCATTGTTTGCAACGAAAATACTGAGCATAAAAGCACTAATATAGCAAGCTTTACTCTGTATGTTTTTGCCAAAAAAGTATTATCTTCTTTCATGATTCGATGTGTATTTAAAATATAAAAACCACAAATATTGTATTTTAATTGTTGGTGTGTCGATTAGCAATAACTCTTATCTTACCTATTGTGGGTAGGAGTACAAGAGTATTACACCTTCACTATTTTTTCTTTTGATTAGTATTTTTTCCAGTTTCTAAATCTCAACGAGAATACTCCAAAGAATGCTTCTTTGAATATTTTCATACTCATTTTCGATGTTCCTAAAACTCGGTCGGTGAATATAATTGGTACTTCGGCTATCTTGAATCCAAGTTTTGTTGCGGTGTATTTCATTTCTATTTGGAAAGCGTATCCAATAAACTGTACTTTGTCAAAGTTCATTCTTTCCAACACTTTGCGAGTGTAGCACACAAAACCAGCAGTTGCATCGTATACTTTCATACCGGTAACTAGTCTTACATATGCCGAAGCATAATACGACATAAGCAGACGCATTATTGGCCAGTTTACTACACTTATTTTTCCGTCTACATATCTCGATCCTACGGCTACATCGCCTTTGCCACTGGCACAAGCTTCGTATAGGCGTTCTAAGTCGTCCGGGTTGTGAGAGAAATCGGCATCCATTTCAAATACATACTGATAATCGTGTTCCAATGCCCAACGAAAACCATCCAAGTAGGCAGTGCCTAAACCTAATTTTCCTTTACGTTCCTTGATGAACAAACGATTTGGAAATTCTTCCATTAGTCGTTTCACTATGTCGGCTGTGCCGTCCGGCGAGTTGTCTTCGACTATAAGAATATCAAATTCTTTGGGTAATGAGAAAACTTTTCTAATTATTTTTTCAATATTTTCTTTCTCGTTGTATGTTGGTGTAATTACAAGACTATCTGACATTTGTTTAAAATTTTATTTGCAACAACAATTAAATTTACTATATATTTTAAAGAACAAAATTACAAAATAAAATGGATATCGTCAAATTTATTTTCCATTTGTTTATATATTAATGTATTAACTTGTTGGAAAATCGAGCAATATATCTATTTTTTTTGCATTCCATCCATATTTTGAAGCTATTGATTCGCTTGTTATTATTCCTTTGTATATGTACACACCTGTGCGTAGACTTTTGTGTAGGCGTAGCAAGTCGTGAAATGAAAATCCTTTCGAAATCTCGTACAATATTGGCGAAAGAATGTTGCTGAATGCCAACGATGATGTTTTCGGAAAACGTGCCGAAATGTTTGGTACGCAGTAGTGTGCAACACCATGTTTTATAAATATGGGTTCGCAGAATGTGGTAGGGTGCGATGTTTCTACATTCGAGCCTCGAGCCACACCTACATCTATTATCAAACTACCTTTCTTCATAGTTTTTACCTGAGCTTCGGTTATAAAGTATTCTCCATCAATGTTCGAAAATGAGTCGGCTACCACCAAGTCGGCTGTAGCAAGGGCATTTTGTAGTGTGTCTGGATATAACATAGATGTATATATGGGTACACCAAGAGATTGTTTTATATCATTTAGCCTCGTTATCGATTTGTCGAATATTTTTACCGAAGCGTCCATTGCAAGGAATATTTTTGCTGCTATTTCTGTTATTTTTGTAGCACCAAGAAAAACAATTTCGGTAGGAGGTATTCCGGCTACCGAACCTATAATGTGGCCTTTGTTTTTGTGTGGCGACGAAAAGTATTCGCCGGCTATAAGCGGACAAGCATTGCCTATTATTTTGCATATGGCGTCCATTATGATAAGATTGCCTTTTTTACCTTGCAAACTATCATATCCTATTGCAGTTGCTTTTTTCTCGATCAGCTTTAAAAAGTACTCTTTTGTCTGCATTCTGTTGCAAGCAATAGAGAATACTATGGCGCCATGTTTCAAATATTCTATCTCGTCCAGTTTCAGAGGTAGTATTTTGAATACTATATCTACGTTTAGTGCTTCTTTTTGTCCTACTATCGATGCCCCTGCTTCAAGGTAGTCCAAATTAGAAAAACCCGATGCTAGTCCGGCATCAGTTTCCACCTTCACCTCAAACCCGGCATTGCTTAGTATTGCAACGGCTTGTGGTGTAAGTCCTACACATTGCTCGTCGATGTCTCGTTCGTAGGGGACACCAACAATATATTTGTGCTGCTGTTTGATGCTCGATAGCATCTTTTCCAGCGTAGTGCAGTATACATCTAATTCCATGATGGTTTTATGTGTGTTTAGTTTTATTGAATTCTTTTGGCTACAAATTTTCTGCTGCCGTCGGCTTCTTCGTTTATGTCTACGCGTATATACGACTGTGGTAGCAGTTGTTCTACTTTTTCCGACCATTCGCTGAAGCAGTAGTTGCCACTGTAAAAATACTCTTCGTAGCCCATATCATAAGTTTCTTCGATATTGTTTAGTCGGTAGAAATCAAAATGATATATAGACTCTCCGTTTTGGTCAAGATATTCGTTTACAATAGAAAAAGTAGGGCTGCAAACATTATCCGACACACCTAGTGCCGAACAAATCTCTTTTATTAGTGTAGTTTTTCCGGCTCCCATATTGCCAAAAAAGGCAAAGAAACGGTCGTCCGAAAAGGTTTCTAATAGTATTGCAGCTATATTGGATAGCTCTTTTTTATCTTTACAAATTATTTCTATCATTGTTTACTTATCAAATAATATCCTATTATACAGAAACGAAAGAAAAAAAGTTTCATTATTTTGTTCTTATTTGAGAAAAAAAATTTCGTTCGTGTATAGTTTGGCACGATTTTTGCATTGTCTACATACAGACTACGGTCAGTAAAATAGAAGTAAAATATATGGAAACATCTGAATTTAATGCTAGCTTGGTAAAGCTAAAAGAAAGTCTTGAATACTATGCGTATTCATTGACAAACAATCGCGACGATGCGAAAGACTTGGTGCAAGACACTTTTTTGAAAGCACTTATCTACAAGGACAAGTTCGAGGATAATACAAATCTGAAAGCTTGGACCTACACTATTATGCGAAATACGTTTATAAACAATTATCGCAGAGCTATTAAATCTAGTACTATTATCGACAAAACTGAGGATGCTTACTACCTGAATACTTCGAGTCGAAGTATTTATGGTATGCCGGAATCCGAGATTAGTGTCAAAGAGTTGAATGCGGCTATCGGCAATATATCCGACGAACAGCGTATACCTTTTGAAATGCAATACAAGGGGTATAAATATAAAGAGATTGCCGAAGAACTGAACCTTTCTATAGGTACGGTAAAAAGCAGAATATTCTTTTGTAGAAAAAAATTGATAAATAGGCTTAAAGAATATTCCGAATAAATGATATTGTAACTATCAATAGTTACAACTTTTTTCTCATATTTCAGTGTAATAAATTTGTTTGTAGTCGGGCGTCGATGATGATGACCCGACTTTTTTTGTTTTATAGGTGGATACAAAAAAAGAGAACAACCTTGTAGATTATTCTCTTGTTTGGGTGGGAGATGGGACTCGAACCCACGACCTTCGGAACCACAATCCGGCACTCTAACCAGCTGAGCTACACCCACCATGTATAATTCAAATTCGTTTGCAAAGTTACAAATTTTATTTCAATGCACCAACTTTTTTTGAATATTTTTTGCTATTTATTTTATATTGTATTGATTTTCTGTATGGTATGCTGCATATTTTAGTAGTCTATTTACTGCGAAAAACATGCTTTTTTCTTCTTTTAGCACCTTGGAACACCCATTTTTTGATGTATAAATGCCATAAAACATCTATTTGTTTATATTGTCGGAATAATTATTTGATAATAAGGGATATGTTCGCTTTTTGTTGCGTTGGTTACTCATGTATTAATGTTCTTTTATAGCTTCTATTAATCGGTATTTTGTTCAAGTTAGTTTATGGTATCATTTTCTACTTCATCTGTGTTATTTTCAATGCTATAAATCATATTCTCAAGGTTTGCAATAAGTTGTTCTATCATTGCTTTTGTTTTCTTGCAACAATACATAGTACCAATCTCAATTGTTGGTACACTATGTTCATAGGCAAACGCGATGTTAGTTCGTTGTCATCTAATGCATGGGTGTGATGGCCGACAATGATCATTGAAATACAACTTATGGCGTTGTGTTATATATTATTATCTGTCGATTTTTATTCAGCATTAAGCCAATTGCAGAAATCTCTAACTTTACCTAGTTCACTCTATGTCTACACTTACATTGTGTAGACATAACTCTCCTTTTGCGGAATCGAAATTACCATCTTAAACAGAATATTCACTACCAATTTTTCTCAAAAAAAGTATTCGTTCTATTCAAAATTATGCGGTTCATAGGTCAAAACTATGGGAGTTGCGATATCAAAACTGCATAGTTTTCAGTCGTTATCTGTGATAGGAGTAAATAGTAAAGTTTAAGGCAAAAGGAGTTCGGTTGCTTAATGTGGGAGGAATAGTTCTCAGCTCAAAAGGGGCAAGACAATGTGTAAAAGAGTAATTAGTAAAGAATAATGATTACCAACAAACTTTAACTCATTGCCTTTGAAGTTTTTCATCCGCCTACTTTTTTTGCTTTGTAGCCGTCGGCTGTCAGCATAGCCAGCACTTTATCTCTAAAGTCGCCTTGTATCAGTATTTCTCCATCTTTGGCAGAACCACCGACACCACATTTCGTCTTTAGCTTTTTTGCCAACGCTTGCAAGTCGTCGTCGGTGCCAACAAAGCCATTTACCAGTGTTACCATCTTGCCACCTCGTTGTTTTTTGTCTAGCATTACTTTTAGATTTTGTTGTTGTTGTGGCAGTGTTTCTATCAACTCTTCCTCGTCTTCGTAGGTATATTGGAAATCGGGGTTGGTGGAATATACCACACCTATGGCTTTATTTTTCTTTCCCATCCGGACAAATTATTTTTAATGATTTGTTATTTATTGCTATGTCTAATTTCTTGTCTAGTTTTACGGCTTCGCCATCAAGGTTCACCCATTCGTATTCGTTGTTGTACACGGTAATGTTTTTTGCTTTTATTATCTCTACATGTCCCGATAGGTCGAAGTGTTTGGTGTATACAAGCTGTGCTATTATGGGTAGGTGTATGATTGGGATCATCTCAACAATACACACATCTATCATTCCGTCGCAAAGGTTGGCCGATGGTGCCACCACAGCGTTGTAGCCAAACTGGTTGGAGTTGGCAAAGCTGATAAAAAGAGCTTTGCGTTCCATCTCTACCCCGTCGATGTTTAACCTATATGTAGCAGGTTTGTAGAATGGGTATTCGCTTAGTATTATTTCTGTGTATGCTTTTAATCCTCTGCTTTTTGTCGAGCTGAACTTGTTTGCCACAAGGGCGTCGAATCCTATGCCGGCAATGCTTACATAGGTTTTGTTGTTCATCTCTATAGTGTCTATCTCTTTGCAGTAGTAATTGTTTATCACTTCTATTGCTTTTCGTGGCGACAAAGGTATCTTTAAGTGTCTTGCCAATCCGTTGCCCGAACCGCAGGGTATAATGCCAAGTATGGTGTTTGTTTTAGAAGCTTTGATACCCGACACTACGTCGTTCACCGAGCCATCGCCACCTACTGCTATTATAGCATCGTACTTTTGGCTTAGAGAGGCAGCCTCGGCAATTTCGGTAGCGTGGTGTGCATACTGTGTATATGCTATCTCGTAGTCGAAATGGTTATGATTTAAATGCGACTCTAAAACCTTTTCGATGGTACGCTGTCTGCCCACGCCCGATATCGGGTTTATTATTACCAATAGTTTCTTTTTATTACTGCTCATGTTGTAGTTAGGTATAGTTTGATATATCTATTCTATAGTTAGTTGGTTATTTATAAGTCGGTTGTTGTATTGTTGTATTATTGCTTTAAGATATTGTTTTAGTTCTTCTATTTTTGGATCTTTTTCAAGTTTCGAAGCCATATTGTCGGTAAGCAAAGGGTCGGCAACGACGTTGTATATCTCGAACCTTTCCTTGTCGAAACGTAGCAAATAGTTGCCTTTTATCAGCTGGTAGCATCCGCTGCGGTAGGCTATATGGTAGCCACCTGCTGTTTGGTACAAGCTTTTGCCGAAACCCAATGATGGCTCGTTTATCTGCAAATAGTCTATCACGGTAGGCATTATGTCTATCTGTTGTACCAAGTGTTCGCTCACAAAGGCAGTGTCGGCATTGGGGTGATAGAATATCATAGGTATCTTGTATATGCCGAAGTCGCTCTTATATTCGTCGTCCATGGCTTGTGCAGTGTGGTCGGCGGATATTATGAATAGAGTGTTGTTGAACCATTCGGTGCGAGATGCTTTCTCGAAAAAGCGTCGCAACGCATAGTCGGTATACATAACGGTTTCCAATATTGGCAACTCGCCCTTTGCAAAACGGTTGGCGTGTTGTTGTGGTATAGTGTAAGGGTGGTGCGACGATATGGTGAACACCGTCGAGAAGAATGGCTGTGGAAATTCGGATAGCTTGTCGGCCATGAAAAGCAAGAAAGGCTCGTCGAATATCCCCCAATTGCCATCGTAGTCGCTTGGGTCGTTGTACTCGTCCATGCCGAAATAGTTGTCGACACCTATCGCTTTGGTGAAGCCGTCAAAGTTCATAGAGCCGTTGTAGGCACCATGGAAAAACGATGTGTGGTAGTCGTGTCGTTTCAGTATTTGAGGCAATCCCACTATTTTGTTCATCGAGTAGGTCGAGGTGGTGTAAGGTTCGTCCATAAATGTAGGCATACCGGCCAAGAATGCAGGTATCGATTCGATGGAGCGTTTGCCGTTGGCCATACCTTGGTACACTATGCTATGTGCTGCCAACGAATCCAAGAATGGAGTAAAGCTTTGACCTTTGCGATTGAAAAATCCTATGTATTCTTCCGAGAAACTTTCAAGTATTATCAGCACTACGTTGGGTTTGGTTTTAGCTAAGCTGTCGTTTTCGCAGGTCGCTATGGTGTCGCATAGTGGTTGCGAAATAGGGGAAAAGATGCTCTCCAATTTCTCGTCCGATGCAAAGTACGACACTTTGTCGATAGAACTTTGTTTAGAGAATGTTTTTATTATCGAAAACGGAGTGTTTATTACCAACGGAGTGTTGTTGGATTGTGCATATCGTCCGGCATCAATAGGCGACAATGGCTTGTACTGCAAAAATAGTCCTCCCCTGATTGCTAACACTACAAATGCCGCAAATACTGCCGATAGAATGCTGTCGCGTAGTAGCGATTTTGGATATGATTTGCGTGGTTGCAGTACTATCTTTTTGGATAGGAATATCGATAGGGTAATAAGCACTACAAATACGACTACATATCCCCAAAAGTCGGATAAGAATTGAGGTATAAGGTTGCCCATATCGCCACCTACTGTAAGGTATTTAAATATGTCGCCGGTGGTTCTACGCAGTGTCCATTGGAAGTATATAGTGTCGGCAAGGTTGGCAATCAACATAAGCGATATCGATATTTGGTACACCACTTCCGATATGGTTTTGTAGGTAGGTTTCCAACGTAGGCCGGTAGGTATGATGTTCAAAACAAAATAAGGCACTAGTACAAGGGCAGTAGTCGAAATTCCGAAGTGTATGTTGCCCAACATAATCATTAGGGCATCGGATGCGGAATTGATAAGGAACGACGAAGAGTTTACAAAATAAAAAATTGCCTGGGTAGCCATTAGCAAAAGAAACGCCAATATGTATTTTGCCAATAGGTACGGAAATATTTTGTAAGTTGTAAATATGCCTTTTTGTTTCATCGGTTATCTGGTTTTATTGTTGTTACTTGCGTTTGGGTTTGTAACCCGAATCGGTCAGTATCTGTTGCGAGTCGGTATTCAAAAACAAATCTTTTATCGATACATCTTTCTTTTTCATGTATTTGTCTACGATCTTCCAGCCTATAAAGTCGCACATGCGAGGTGCCGAGTTTTCGAACGCGGTGGTGCTGGGAGCTTCGTTGATAAACGAACGTATTTTTGTGTAGTCGGTTTCGTATAGCAGATTTTTTTGTATGAAGTAACCCCACATATTGTTTTCGTTTTCTATGGCCCACTCCATTTGGTCGGCAGTGTAGCGTATTTTTATGCTGTCGGCGGTGTTGGGGAAAATTTGGTCGAGGAAGTACAACACCTTGCCTTGTATTATCATCACATCTAGCAGCGATTGTTCTTTGTCGCGTGGTGTGGCTATCTTGCTTATGGCATAGGCAGCCATACAGTCGGTGGGTAGATATATGCTATCCAAAAGGTTGACGATATACATCGGCATTCCGAAGTAGCCGTTGAAGTATTTCATGTTTTTCACAGCGTATTGGTCCATGTTTATGGCCATAAAAGAGTCGTTGCATATCACCCTGTCGTAGTATCCGAAAGTACCCGAAATCATGGTGTAGAAATTTTTCGGCTGTTCGTTTGGCAGCAGCTCGTTGCTTTTTTCCATGGCTATAGCCAATTCTTTTTCCAACCACGATAGGTCGGGATAGGTAGTTGCAACGACGTTGTATACCTGTTGCATTATAGAGTCGGAGGCATACTGCTTAATCTCTTCGAAATACTCCGGACTACTAATGTCGGTATTGAAAAAGAAACGATAGTCGTGTTGGTTGGCTATCAGTGCTTGATGCAAATCAGATATAGGTGTTTTGAATATAAGGTCTTCAAAACGTTTTATCTCTATGGTTTTGCCATCGTCAGCCTTGTCTGTTGCGGTGCTGCAAGCTGTGGTTATAGCCAAGCCCAGTAATATAAGTATGTGTTTTATTCTGTTCATAGTCTGCTAGTGTATGTCTGTTGTGGCCGGGCACTAAAACCAATATCCCAATTGTACTACAAACGAACGCATCATGTCCGATTTGTGTTCGTTGATGTTGTATATATGTCCCGAACTTATTACTTCCGATTGGTCTACAATGTCGTATTCAATATTTTGTAGGTTTATACCCATCACCAATTCGAATTTGCGTACCAATATACCCATAGAGAATCCCGAATACAATCCGCATCCGTTTATTATGCGGTCGTTTTGTCCTACGCGTAGGTCGCTAAGCATATCTATGGTGATTTTGTTTCCCAAGCGGTAGCCTATTTTAGCATCGAAAAACAATCCGGATTTTTTTGCCGAACCGAATACGTAGCGAGCAGTGGCATATATGGGAACAGAGAAATATTGGTTTTCTACTTTGGCATAGCCGTCGTTGTCGTCATAGTTCCATTTTCCAAATCCAAGGCCTACCCCTGCAAATAGGTTGGGGTTTATACCCCAAAGGGTGGCAGCGTTTATCATAGGTTGTGTGTTTACTATAAAGTCCTCTACCTGGGTGGCAAATACCCCTATCGAAGCATCGGTCGCTATAGTGAATGGAAAATAGTATTCGTTAGAAAACGAATCTTGTGCTTTGGCGTTGGAAAACATGCAGAAGCACACAGCTAAAAGAATTGCAATTTTTTTCATAATGATATGTATTGTATGTTTTTATGCGTTTTGATTTTCGTAGTTCATAATAGCGTTTCTGATGCTGTCGGGTATCACCTCCGACGATTTTGTTTTGCGGTTGTAGCCCGACATCACTGTCTTGCAAACGGCTTTTATGTTGCCATCGCAAACAATGTGTTGCAGCACCTCTAAGCTCTTGTTGCCAAAATGCGACACTTTGGTGTGCACTTCGGGATGATCGTCGCGTAGTATTTGCCCAACAAAATCTACCTCGTAGTGTACTATCACCAAGGTGCTGTTTTCTTTCTCTACATATATATTGGCAGCATCAAAGTACTTCATCTTTCCATAGTCGAAAAACTCCATAATGACGGCATTGTTCACATGTCCCATCATGTCGATGTCGTTGAAACGTAGTTGTAGAGGTAGTTTGTGAGTAAATGCTTCCATCGCCTATTTAGATTTAAGTTGTTTTTCTAGTTCGGATATGCGTTTTTCCATGTCTTCCAACTTGCGTTCGTAAACGTATATCTTTCTCATTTTATTCACTTCTTGAGCCGGCGAGCCTAATATGGTGATGTCCGATTTGATGTTGCGTGTCACTCCGGATTGTGCACCTATTATCACTCTGTCGCCCACTTCTATGTGGCCTACCACACCTACTTGTCCTGCCAAGATACAGTTTTTGCCCACTTTCGACGAGCCTGCTATACCTGTTTGCGATGCCATGGCAGTGTTTTCGCCCACCACTACATTGTGTGCCACTTGGCATAGGTTATCTATCTTGACACCTTTTCGTATTATGGTGGAACCCAGTGTAGCACGGTCTATGCAGGTGTTGGCACCTATCTCTACATTGTCTTCTATTATTACGTTGCCTATCTGTGCCACTTTGCTGTAGCCTTCTTCGCCACCTTGTGGTGCAAAACCGAAACCGTCGGCACCTACAACGGCACCGGCATGTAAAATACAGTCGTTGCCTATCATGTTGTTCGAATACACTTTGACACCGGCAAACAAAGTGGTTTTGCTGCCAATTTGAGTGTTGTCGCCAACGTAGGTTTGTGGGTATATCTTGGTGTTGTCGCCTATCTTAACGTTCTCGCCAATGTATGCAAAATCGCCAACATAGCAGTTCTCGCCTATCTTGGCAGAGGGATGTATGAATGCGTTTTCGGATATTCCGCTTTTGTTTAGTTGTATTTCGTTGTAGGCTGCCAGCAGTGTAGCAAAAGCCATGTATGGGTTGGCTACACGTAGTAGTGTGGCTTTGATGGGGCGTTCGGCCACAAAGTCGTTGCTTACTATAACCAACGATGCTTTTGTGTCGTAGATATAGTGGGTATATTTGCTATTGGCCAAAAAAGAAAGACCTCCTTCTTCGCCTTCTTCTATTTTGCAAAGTTTGCTTACCGAAATATTTGTATCCCCTTCAAGGGTGCCTTGCAACATTTGTGCTATTTCTACTGCTTCAAATTTCATTTTTATGAATTATGTTTTTTACGATAACACATTTAATTGTTTAAAAACAAGTGTATTATCAAATTATGTCTATTTATATCTCTTTTGCAAATATACTTTTTAATTATTGAACAGACAAGTATGGTTTAATTTTTTCAAAAGTATTGTTGTCGATTAGTGTAACATTTTGCAAATCTGCCACAGTGCCAAAGGTGTTGCCAAGCTGTCGGTAGCGCAAAATTGCCTTGGCCTGGTAGTAGTCCAAGTATGGGTGTTTTTTTAGTTGGTCTATGTCAGCTGTGTTTATGTTTATCGTTTTTATGTTGGCAGTGTCTATGCTTATGTATGGGCATATTGTTTGGTATAGTTCTTGCTGTAAGCCATACACTTCCAGCAGCTGTTCCTTGCTGTGGAATCCGCCAAGCAGGTCGCGGTATTTCACAATTCGGTTGGCATACACACGTCCTATGCCTTTCAGCTGCATCAGGTCCAGGGTGTCGGCAGTGTTTATCTCTATTGCCGGCAGCTGTTCTTGCTTTGTAGTGGAGGCTTGGGGCTGTGGAGTGTGGCTTTTGGACGGTATTTCTATGTAGGGCTCCAGTAGGTTGTACTCTTCATCGCCTATAAAGAATAGCTTTTTTACATCTTCTTTCTTGTCGAAGTGTCCGCCCTTTTTGCGGTATTTGTCCACCATGGCGGCTTGCTTTTCCGAAAATCCCATCTCTTGCCATTTGTGTGAAGGTAGTGTGTTGGGGTCGAAAGGAAAAGGTGTCAGATGCATAGCTTTTTTACTTGCAGATGTAAAATTATTGTCGGCATAGTGGTCGGTATTTTCGGTAGCAATGTGTTGCTCGAAAGTTTCCACCGAGTCGGCAAAGGCCGAGAAGTCGGCATTTGTGTGGTCGGGCATGAGCATAAATCTTATATACACTGCCAATACAAACACTAACAGCAATGCTGCAAGCACAACAAAGCCCAGCTTTTCGTTGCGAGTAAACGAGAATATACGTTTTTTGTCCATAGGTGTCGCACATTACATTGAGTTTGCAAATTTACGATTTTATTTGCAATGGCGATAATATTTTTGAGGAAATATTTTCACCTATAGCCGGACGAAAAAAAACGACCCTACTATGCTTTTGCCGACGGTAGGGTGTCGTGGTTGTGGCAATAGGGTGTGAGAAGTACGACGGTATACTGTCGGAAAAAAACATAGTGCCGAGTGCTGCAAAGACGGCCGGAGAGCTCTGCTTTTTTGCATCGTGATGTAGCGAAAAATTCATCGCGATGAAATTCCGTCTACATCGCGATGTAGGGTATGTCTGCATCGCGATGCAATATTTTTTTGTACTCAAAGGTTGTTTTATTAGATTTATTGTCGTACTTTTGCACGGCAAAATGTAGCATGGGGCTATTGTGCAACAATCGTAAAATAAAACAATAACAATGAAAAAAGTAGTAGTATTGACAGGTGCAGGTATCAGTGCCGAAAGCGGAATAAGTACTTTTAGAGATTCCGGAGGGCTGTGGGAACAATATCCGGTAGAAGATGTGGCGTCGATAGATGGGTGGTATCGCAACCCCGAGTTGGTGCAGCGTTTCTACAACGAGCGTCGCAAAGGAATGCTTAACGCCGAGCCCAACGAGGCTCACAGACAGCTGGTACGTTTGGAAGACTACTACGATGTGAGTATAATAACTCAGAACGTCGACAATTTGCACGAACGTGCCGGATCGAAAAATGTGTTGCATTTGCATGGCGAACTTACAAAGGCTTGCAGCGAAAAAAATCACGATTACATTGTAGACATCGACGGTTGGGAACTTAAGCATGGCACGTTGGCACCCGACGGCAGTTTGCTACGACCATATATAGTGTGGTTTGGCGAGGCAGTACCTATGATGGATGCCGCCATAGAGCTTTGCGAAGAGGCCGATATTTTTATATTGGTAGGCTCGTCGCTAAATGTATATCCTGCTGCAGGACTCATACACTATGTGCCACCCAAAGCAACGTGTTACCTTGTCGACCCGAAAGAGGTGTCGGTGTCGAGAAAGATGACTGTCTTTGCCGAAAAGGCAGGCACCGGTGTGAAAAAGATAGTAGACGAATTGGTAGAACAGGCAAAATAAAATAAAACATAGATATGGAATCATTACTTTATCCGTTAAAATTCAAACCGCTTTTCAAGGATAAGATATGGGGCGGAGATAAGATACAAACTCGGTTGGGCATAAACTACGGCGAATTGCCAAACTGTGGAGAGATGTGGTCGTTGTCGGGTGTCGAGGATAATGAAACTGTTGTAGAAAATGGTTTCCTTGCCGAAAACAACCTAAACGAGGTGTTGGAAATATATATGGGCGACTTGATAGGCGAACGTAACTACGAACGGTTTGGCAATGAATTTCCTATACTTATAAAGGTGATAGATGCCAACGACAAATTGTCGATACAGGTACACCCCGACGATAAGTTGGCACAAGAAAGAGGGTTGGGCAACGGAAAAACAGAGATGTGGTACGTTATGGATGCCGACAACGATGCCGAAATTATCGACGGATTTTCCAAAGATATAACTCCCGAATATTACCAAAAAGCATTAGAGGTAGGCAAGCTTACCTCGTGCATGAACATAGAGAAGCCACAAAATGGCGACGTGTTTTTTATTCCGGCAGGACGTGTGCATGCTTTGGGAAAAGGCTTGCTGATAGCCGAAATACAACAAACATCCGATACTACCTATAGAATATACGACTACGACCGTACCGACAGCAACGGAAACACTAGAGAGTTGCACACTCAAGAGGCGTTGGCGGCTATAGATTTCTCGGCGACAAAAGAGCCTAAAACCAACTACGAATACAAGAAAAACACAACCGTCGAGTTGGCAAACTGTCCATACTTTACCACCAACATGATAGCGTTGGACAATCCGTTGAAGAAAGATTTCACCGATTTGGATTCGTTTGTTATATATTTCTGCGTAGAGGGTATTTGTGCCGTTCGCACACTAGACACTATTGTCCCTATACGGGCCGGCGAGTGTGTGTTGGTGCCTGCTGTGGCCACAACGGTAGAGATATTCCCGGAAAAAGATGCCAAGGTGCTTGAAATATATATAGAGACACCGGAAAATATGGAATACCAATCAAAAATACACGACAACGATATCTTTGTATCGTTTGATGTAGAAGCAACAGAATAAACGACGAAAAAACAGAACAATACTATACAAACGAAGCGTTAAAAATAAAGAAAATAAATATTTTTTTTGGAGAGATATATATTTTGTGTATTTTTGCAAACGCTTATAAAAATAGAAAAACTATGAAAATAACTAACACTCAGGTAGAAATAGCATTGTCGCATGTCGACGATCCTGATTTGGGCAAGAGTTTGACACAGTTGGGAATGATACAAAACATCGTTACCGACGAAAATAAAGTGGAATTTGACTTGGTGCTTACCACACCTGCATGCCCAATGAAACAACGAATGAAAGACGATTGTATCGAAGCGATACATACATATATAGATCCCAATATCGATGTAGTGGTAAACTTTAAAGCCAAAGTGTTGCCGGCCATCAACAAAAACGAACTATTTCCGGGCGTCAAAAACATAGTGGTTGTAGCATCCGGAAAAGGTGGCGTGGGCAAATCGACCGTTGCGGTAAATTTGGCTATAGCTCTATCGCAAGCAGGTGCCAAAGTAGGCCTTGTCGATGCCGACTGCTACGGTCCTTCGATACCTATTATGTTTAACCTAAAACGCGAAGATATAATGGGCGAAGAACATAATGGAAAGATGTATATGTTGCCATTGGAAAAGTACGGAATAAAACTTATGTCGATAGGTTTTATGGTAGACCCCAACAAGGCTCTTGTATGGCGTGGACCTATGGCATCGAATGCCGTTAAGCAAATGCTTACCGATACATATTGGGGCGAGATAGATTACTTGGTGGTAGATATGCCTCCGGGAACAGGCGACATACAGCTTACCATAGCCCAAACACTTCCCGTGTCGGGTGCTGTTATTGTGAGCACTCCACAGCAAGTAGCTCTTGCCGACGTGGTAAGAGGGGTAGAAATGTTTTTGAGCAACGACATAAAGATTCCGGTATTGGGATTTGTAGAAAATATGGCGTACTTTACACCGGCCGAATTGCCAAACAACAAATATTACATATTCGGAAAACAAGGCTGCAAAGCATTGGCCGAAGAAATGAATATACCATTGCTGGGCGAGATACCATTGGTGCAAGCCATAGCCGACAACGGCGACAACGGTACTCCTACAGCTTTGGATAGCAACTCGCCCGAAGGTAAAGCATTCATAGCCTTGGCCGAAAACGTAGCTAAAGAATTGTCGATAATAAACGCTAAGAAAGTAAAATAATAATAAAACTATAAGAGTTATGACATTGGAAGAAAAAATAAATGTAGTAGAGCAAGTAAAGAATGGTATAGAACAATTGCGTTCGTACTTGCAAGCCGATGGCGGTGATGTAGAATTTGTAGAAATGACCGACGAAGGCGTTGTTTATGTAAAATTGAAAGGACATTGCGGTTCTTGTCCTCATGCTTTGATGACATTGAAACAAGGTATCGAAGCAGCTTTGCGTGAGGCTATACCTCAGGTGAAATCTGTAGAAAGAGTAATGGAATAATATATAAACACATCATGATATATACAAAAACGGGAGACAAAGGAACCACATCGTTGGTAGGTGGTACACGAGTGCCAAAGTACGATATTCGTATCGAAACCTATGGCACCGTCGACGAGCTGAACTCTTATTTGGCTGTAGTGGCAGAGTGTGCAAAACCTGTAAGCGATAAGTATTACAATCAGTTGAAAACTATTCAACAAGAATTGTTTGTGATACAGACATTATTGGCTACCGAAGACGATGAAATTTATTCTAAATTGCCACAGCTGCCATCGTCGGCGATAGAGCAGATGGAAGGTAACATAGACGAGATGGAAAAAACGTTGCCAAGATTACAATCCTTTGTTATACCGGGTGGTAGTTTGGTGTCGGCACATGCTCATGTGGCACGTTGCATTTGCAGACGAAGCGAACGCCTGTGTGTCAAATTGGCCGCCGAACAAACTATTTCTGCCGATATTTGTATATACTTAAACCGCTTGTCGGACTATTTGTTCTTGCTTTCGCGAATGCTGTTGTATATAGAAGGTAAAGAAGAATGTTATTGGCATAGTGGAAAATAAAAGAAACTATTTTTCGTAGTATAAAGTAATAATAAAAGAGTAAAAAGATGTATTGGACTTTAGAACTTGTTACAAAATTGGAAGATGCACCATGGCCGGCAACCAAAGAAGAGCTTATAGATTATGCACAACGTGCAGGTGCACCTTTGGAAGTAATCGAAAACCTTCAAGAGATTGAAGACGAAGGCGAAATATACGAAAGTATAGAAGATATTTGGCCTGACTATCCTTCGAAAGAAGACTTCTTCTTTCAAGAAGATGAATACTAGAAATAATGCAAGACTGCTTGCAAAACATTATCACGAAAAAGCCTTTATCCGTAAAGGCTTTTTTGCGATAGGTAAATTCTTGAAAAAACTAACAGGCTCGTGGTGTGGGATATTTATATTTTTCTGTAGCGACAAACATGTTTCTACATTGTAGATATTGTAAAAATATCCGACAGATATTTAGCTTGTAAATACCAATGATTAATGAATAGAGGAACAGGATTAGACATAGTAGTGGTGGGAGCTGGCAATGTGGCTACTCATTTGGCACATGCTTTTGCCGCTTCCGGAAATAGAATAGCACAGGTGTATTCTAGAAAGTTGGAAACAGCACAAGTGCTTGCTCAGCGTTTCGGCGTGCCGTATACCAACAACTTTGCTATGCTGAAAGCAGATGCCGATGTATATATATTCTCTGTTGCCGACGATGCTCTTTTCGACATCACGTCGCATATCAGGCTTGCCGACAAAATTTGTTTTCATACTTCGGGAACTGTACCCATGGAGGTGATGGCTGCCGTAACAAACAACTATGGCGTGGTATATGCTCCGCAAACATTTGTAAAGCATATTGCTATGGACTATTCCGTATTGCCTTTCTGCATAGAGGCTTCCAACCAATATACATTGGATACGCTGCTCTCGATGGTAAAGAATGTGTCAGATAATGTTCATATCCTTTCTAGCGAACAACGAAAATATCTGCATCTTGCTTCGGTTTTTGCCAACAACTTTGGCAACTGTATCAATGCTATGGCACAGCACATAATGTCGGAACATAATTTGCCATTCGAGATAGTGCAGCCTTTGATACAGGAAACTGCCAACAAAGCTATGCAAGGAAACCTATGGCAATTGCAAACAGGTCCTGCACGACGTGGCGACACCAAAACGTTGGAAAAACATAGAGACCTTTTGTCCGATACGCCCGACTACCTCGAAGTCTACAACCTATTGACTTCGATGATAGAAAAACACACCGAAAACTAAACCTTTTGAACTATAAAATATAAACACCCATACTGTTGGGATACAAAATACTAGTAATTATATAATGGATACATTACCTTCTCAGATACTGGAAAACACCGTAAACGAATTGTCGAAACTGCCCGGCATAGGCAAACGTACTGCGCTGAGGTTCGCCTTGCACCTGCTGAAACAACCTAAATCCGATGTGGAAAATTTGGCGTCGGCGTTGACAAGGCTGGTTACAGAGATAAAATATTGCCAAAAATGTCATTGTATTTCGGATAGCGACCTATGCCCTACATGCTCTAACCCAAACAGAAACCAATCTATAATATGTGTGGTAGAGAATATCCAAGATGTGATGGCTATAGAGAATACACGACAATTTGGTGGGCTATACCATGTGTTGGGTGGTGTTATTTCTCCCATCGACGGGATAGGAATAAACGATTTGAGTATCGCCGACTTGCTGGAGCGTGTCGAAAAAGAAGACATAAAAGAGGTGATATTGGCGTTGCCAACCACTATGGAAGGCGATACCACAAACTTTTATCTGCACAAACAGCTGCAAAAATACGATGTGTCGGTGTCGACAATAGCACGAGGAATAGCCATTGGCGACAATTTGGAATATGCCGACGAGATAACATTGGGCCGTTCGATACTGAACAGAGTGCCATTCGAAAACGTATTCAAAAGTAATAGATAGATACAGATAATCCCCTTAGGAATAAGTTGTTTTCTAAGGGGATTGTTTGTATTTTTTGTGTCATATAGTTGGTTATTATCTGCTATATATTTTTTATTATCAGAAACGAGGCAAACACAAATACTATTACTATTGTAAACCACCGTACAAAGTTCGTTCCCCAGCTGATGGCTTTTTTGCTGCCTATATATCCTCCTATTACATTTCCTATTCCGTATATTATTGCTACCGGCCAGTTGACCTGCCCGTTAAGTGCAAAGGTAATCAACGCCAATGGAGTGTATAGTACCACGGCAAGCTGTTTGATGCCGTTGGCATGCAAGAGGTCGGTTTTGAGTATTAGTACCGAAGCAAAAAGAATCATAAGGCCTACACCCACATGGGTGAATCCACCATAGAACCCGATGGCAACAAACAACATAAACTTCCAAAACGAGAATTTTTGCGATGTAGAGCTTATCTGTTGGTTGAGGAACCTTTTGGCATCGAATACAAGTAGCAGCAACATTATTATCAGGAAGCAGGCAAGTATCAGCTCAAAAATGTGCGGACTTATCGACGATGCCACCTGAGCACCACCCACAGCACCCAATGCCACGGGTACGCCTACCTGTATGGCATCGTGCTTGTTCAGTATTCCTTTCTTGCTAAATATTACCGATGTAGTGGCAAATTGCATAGTGACACCTAGTCGTGTAGTGCCGTTGGCTACGGTGATGGGCATACCCATAGCCATAAAAAGAGCGTAGCTTATGGCTGTAGCACCTCCGGAAATAGTGTTTATAAACCCAACAATGCTCCCAACAACTATTAAAATACAAACAATAGGCAGCGAAAACATATCGCTACTTTGTAGAAAATCAGCTATATGATTCATATCGATAATATTACTAAGGTTTGCAAAGGTACAAAATAATACAGACATAACACCTCTTTTGTAGAAAAAAATATGTAATTTTGCACTTGTAAACCAATGACAATAATGGTGTAAACATAGCGAAAATATAATATGAAAAGAAGGATTTTTGTGATATTCGAGATATTTGTATTTTTTTTGCAGTTGCTGTTTCGGAGGGCTGTACGGGGAAGATAAAATACCTATTGGGTGAACGGATTGTAGAACTTAATGTAAAGAATTCTCATGGTGCCTATACTCTCATTCCGTGACTCCATAGTTCCGTAAATCCGTAGTTCCATAATTCCGGCGTAGCCACCCATCTTAATCACTAAAGGCAATTTCTAAAAATTGCTTTGCAAGTGATTTGCGGATTTTTGTTAGAAAGATTTCTATTTTCTTTTGATTGAGCATAGCGGGCTATGCGATTGAAAAAGAAATATAAAGATTACAACAAAAAACGTAAAGCACGCAAAAGTTCAGAAAAGAGTGTATAAACTTAGTACGAACGTGGAATTTTTAGAAGTTGCCTAAAGACAACTTCCTTAAAATAACACCCTACCGTCAATCTCTTGGCAGTAGGGTTTTGCGAGCGTGACGGTATACCGTCAATTTCGGGGTGGTATATGGGGGCAAAATTTCCTCTCGATACCGAGA
>JAFZDP010000058.1 GCA_017561155.1 Bacteroidales bacterium
CTTTTAAACTTGCACCCTCAAAATAGTGCATTCTCACGATGTCTATTTTCTCATCGTACTTGAAATTTTCTCTTCTTTTTCTTTTGGTTTCTTTATTCATATTTTGTTGACTTTTGTGTCAACTTTTTTCAGCACAAGACAATTTTATTAACGGTTATTAAGTATAAAAATTAACATTAAGTTTGCAGCAGAAAAATATATTATTGAAGGCAATTTCTAAAAATTGCTTTGCTTGTGATTTGTGGAATTTTGCTAGAAAGATTTTAACTTTCTTTTGATTGAGCATAGCGGGCTATACAATTGAAAAAGGAGTAGAAAGATTTCTGTAAAAAGCACAACGTTGCGATTAAGCGAGCAAAGAGCAATGCCCAAGCATTAGCTCTTTCGAGCGATAGCAACATCGACGAAGTCAATCACGCAAAAGTTTCAAAGAACACTCTTTGGTTTATCCGAAACGTGTAATTTTTAGAAGTTGCCTAAATAAATTTGGGGATATACTCTCATGTATTATATAACTATCACACTTAAGCATCAAAACTATGCGAGTTACAACCCAAAAGTGCCATAGTTTCTGGACGTAACTATGGCACTTTTGATATGTAAATTATGTGGATGTTTTTTTTCAACGTAAGACATCCGTCCTATATTAATTCATCCAACTAGTATGTTATTGTATGTTATCAATGTTCTATACATGTAAAATATACTTAAATACGTTTATATTAATTCATCCAATAGGTATGGCTAAATATATTTGTATTTGTAACGACTAATTTTGGATAAAAACATTATACAGCACAATATTGTTGGTGTTTTTTCGTATTTAAACCATCTGCTTTTGCAATGTAAAAGTATTGGAACATATAACGAAAATAATAACTATAGGTGAAAGTTTTGCATTATATACATAGTATCTCGACAACAAAGAAGTTCTTGTTTGCATTCTTGTTAGTAGTATTGCTAGCAAATAGTGCTCGTTCACAATATTTTCGTTACAATAAGATGGAAATAGGTTTGGCTGCCGGAGGTATGAATTATTTGGGCGATTTGAACAACCAATCGATGCTTGGAAAACTACGACCTTCCGGTATTGCACTGATGCGATACAACTTTGATAATAGATGGGTTGTTCAGTTTTCGGGAGGATATGGGCAGATAGCAGGTGGCGAACCGGACTATATAGAACGTAGAAATTTGAGTTTCCGTTCTAATATAATAGAGGCTATGGTGGTTGTACAATTTAATTTCTTGCCCTTTGGGAAAGGTGCAGGTGCTTACAATTGGACACCATACATATTTGGAGGTATAGGGATATTTGGTTTCAATCCGAAAGCTAAGTATCTAAACCCTTCGACGGGAGAGATAGAATGGCACGAACTACAACCACTTGGAACAGAAGGGCAGGGTAGTGCACAGTATCCCGAAAGAGTGAAATACTCGCTTATCGAAAGGACTATGCCTTTTGGTCTTGGTATTAAATGGAAGGCTACCAAGACAATAACTATGGGTGCCGAATACGGATTTAGAAAAACATGGACCGATTACTTAGACGATGTTAGTACAACGTATGTAGGTACGGAAGTACTGTCTGCCAGCGGTAACAATATGGCTGTGCTATTGGGCGACAGAACCGGCGAAGTGATATCGGGGTATACAAATGCACCCGGTGTTCAGAGAGGCGACGACTCGCTAAACGATTGGTATGCCTTTGTAGGTATTACATTTACCATACAAATGGACGCTATAATATCCTTTTTAGGATTGGGACCACGCTGTGAATCGGGGTGGTAGAAATGATTTTTTTGACAATATAATATTATATATAGTGACTATGAATACACAAATAAATAAAGATAAGCTACCTCAACACATTGCGGTGATAATGGACGGCAATGGACGTTGGGCAAAACAACAAGAAAAAGAACGTATTTTTGGGCACCAAAATGCAATAACTGCTGTACGCGACACAGTGGAATGTGCGGCAGAATTGGGTGTGAAATACCTTACACTATATGCTTTTTCGACCGAAAACTGGAATCGTCCGCAAGCCGAAGTACAAGGTCTTATGCAGCTGCTTGTAAAATGTATTCATGAAGAAACACCTACATTGCAAAAGAATAATGTTAGGTTGCAAACAATAGGCAATACAAAATCGTTGCCCGAAGAAACATACAACGAACTAATGAATAGCATAGAGGCAACATCGAAGAATACAGGTACAACTTTGATATTGGCACTAAGCTATAGTTCGAGATGGGAGATTAAAGAGGCTATAAAAGGTATAGTAGCCGATGCTAAAAACGGCAATCTTACCGATGAAGATATAGATGAAAATACATTGGGACTATATTTGAATACAAAAGATTATCCCGATCCTGATTTGCTGATAAGAACAAGTGGAGAATATAGAATAAGCAATTTCTTGTTATGGCAAATAGCTTACACCGAATTGTATTTCACACAAAAGTTGTGGCCTGATTTCAGAAAAGAAGACCTTGTAAATGCTATTGTAGATTACCAAAGCAGACAACGTCGTTTTGGCAAAACAGGCGATCAGATAACTCTAAAATAAAGAATCGTGATCGGCTTTTTGTACTATAAAAATGTTATAAAGGAAAATTAAGTAGGAATATTGGAAAATATTATGTACCTTTGTTCGTTATTTTGGAAAACGAGAGATAAAAGGTAATTAATTAAGCTACGGCTTTTTATCCGTGATATGAGGATAAAAGAATTGTAGTAATTTGTAGTTAATATGAATAATAGAAAGATACAAATGAGAATAAAACTGTTTCTTATTGTTGGTATATTGCTGTTTGTAACACCTATAAAAGCACAGCAAGTAATAAGTGGTGGTGCGTCTGTTGACATAGACTATCTTACCCCTAGAACATACGAGATAGGGGGGATAACAGTCGAAGGTGCAGATAATTTAGATGTACGAATGGTGCAACTGATAGCAGGCTTGAAGGTCGGCGACCAAATATTAGTTCCGGGAGATAAGATATCGACAGCTATAGACAAATTGTGGAAACAAGGTATGTTTGAAGATGTGCAAATAACAGCACCTCGTATACAAAACAACCTTATATTCTTGAATATTAAATTGTCGCAACGTCCTCGTTTGTCGAAGTTCCAATTCAAAGGAATAAAGAAATCTGATGTCGATAAAATACGCGAAGAAATAAAACTTGTGGTAGGTGATGTTGTAACAGAAAACTTGATAACAACATCGTCTAACCTTATTCGTGCACACTACATTCAAAAAGGGTATCACAATGTAGAAGTAGATGCTTTGACTATACCCGACACTGCAAAGAAAGAACGTCCCGAAGTTATATTAATCTTCGATGTAAAAACACACGACAAAGTAAAGATAAAATCGTTGACATTTGAGGGTAATTCGGCTCTTTCGGCCAATACACTTATGAAAGAAATGGATAATACCCACGATGTAAACTATTGGAAAAAGTTCTACTTCTGGACATCGGGATTTTGGAAGAAGTCTAAATATATTGAGTCGGACTACAAGAGTGATTTGGAAAACATAATAGAAAAATACAACGAACTTGGATATCGTGATGCAAAGATAGAATCGGATTCGGTATATACCAACAGTGATGGTTCGTTGGGTGTGAATATCAAAATATATGAAGGTAACAAATACTATTTCCGCAATGTAACATTTACCGGAAACACTGTTTACCCTTCGTCGCAATTGGCAAAGCTAATGCGTATAGAAAAGGGCGACCCTTATAATAAAAAGATGTTGGAACAAAATGTGTCGATGGAACCATCGGGAACCGACAACATAAACTCGTTATACATGGATAATGGCTACTTGGCATTCCGTGCTATGCCTACCGAAATAGCTGTCGAAAACGATTCGATAGATATAGAAGTGCGTATGAGAGAGGGTGCCCAATATCGTATAAACAAAGTTACGGTAGAAGGAAATACTATTACCAACGATAAGATAATAATGAGAGAATTGTATACTCGTCCCGGCGACTTGTATAGCAAGGACCTTGTTATGCGTAGTTTGAGAGAATTGGCAGCTATGCAGTTCTTCAGACAAGAATCGCTTGTTCCGGACATAAAACCAAACGACAATGGTACTGTGGATATAACATATCAAGTAGAAGAACAGTCGACTAGCCAAATATCTATTTCAGGAGGTTATGGCGCCGGAATGATTATAGGTACAGTAGGACTTTCGTTCAACAACTTTTCTATAAGAAATATATTCAATACCAAAACATGGAATCCATTGCCATCGGGCGACGGACAACAATTGTCTCTTAGTGCTCAAACAAATGGAGAATTTTACTATTCTGTAAATCTTGGTTTCACAGAACCATGGCTTGGAGGTAAAAAACCTCAAGCATTGTCGGTAAATATTTATCACAATTTGTGGAGCAATGGGTATTACTATGAAAAAGGTTCAGACATGTATTATAGTATGAGAATGACAGGAGGAGGTGTATCGTTGGCAAAACGACTTACTTGGCCTGACAATTATTTCATACTATCGCAAGGTTTAGTATTCCGCAGATACGATGTAGATAATTATACTGCATTTGTGTTTAGCGATGGTATTGCAAACGACCTAAACTATAATGCTACTCTTAGCAGAAATTCGTTTGACTCTCCAATATATCCACTTAGTGGTTCGGAAATATCGCTTGGTTTGCAAATCACTCCACCATATTCGTTGATGAATGGTAAAGACTATTCAGGCCTTTCGGAACAAGAACGCTACAATTGGTTGGAATACTACAAAGTAAACATTAAAGGTTCTTGGATGTTTAATTTGGCAGGAAATTTGGTACTTAACACTCGTTTCCGTTTTGGATTGATGGGTAGCTACAACGACGATATCGGATTGACACCATTTGGTCGTTACTATTTAGGTGGTGATGGATTGTCAAACTTCTCGTTGGATGCAAGAGATGTGATAGCTCTTCGTGGTTACAACACATATTCGTTGAGTCCAAGAGACGCAGCAGGACAATATACAGGTGCAGCAGTATACGACAAATTTACATTGGAAGTACGCCAACCTATCACAAATACATCAATGGCGACTATCTATGTGTTAGGATTCCTAGAAGCCGGAAACTCGTGGTTGAGTCTTCGTGAATTCCAACCATTTAGAATGTATACTTCGGCAGGTTTGGGCGTACGCTTGTATATGCCGGCATTCGGATTGTTTGGTGTAGACTGGGGTTATGGTTTTGATGATGCTGAAAATGGTGGTTCACACTTCCATATCTCGATAAATCAGTCGATAGATTAATAGTAAAGAAAAGTAACAATTTAAAATAACAGAATATGAAAAAAACACTTTTATTAGCATCGTTATTTATGATGTGGTTTGGAATAGCAACAGCTCAAAAGTATGCTTGTGTAGATACTGAATATATACTTTCGAGTATTCCTGATTATGAACAAGCACAGAAAAATCTTGACAAACTATCTATTGATTGGCAAAAAGAGATAGAAGCAAAGTTTCAAGAGATAGACAATTTGTACAAGAAGTACCAAACTGAAGCAAATTTGTTGCCTGAAGATTTGAAGACAAAACGTCAAAATGAAATCATCAATAAAGAAAAAGAAGTAAAAGAATTGCAACGCAAACGTTTTGGTGCCGAAGGCGATTTGGAAAAGAAACGCGAAGAGTTGATGAAACCTATACAAGATAAAGTATATAATGCAATAGAAAAGGTTGCTGAAACCAAGAACTATGCTTTTATACTTGACAAATCCGGTTCGGCAACTCTACTTTATGTAAACCCAAAGAACGATATAAGCGACGAAATATTGGAAATGTTGGGTTACGGAAAGTCGTCGAAAAAGCAATAAAGTAAATACAGAAATAAATAATAGTTTAAATAAATAATAAAAGGGAAAAATACTACGATGAAAAAAACATGTATTGTAATAGCAATAGCACTTATGTCGTTAGGAACAGCTTTTGCTCAAAAAACAGTAAAATTAGGACACATTGATTCTAACGAATTACTAAAGATTATGCCAGGTAGAGATTCGGCACAAACGATACTGCAAAACGAAATGATGGAGTTGGAAAACGAGTTGAATAATATGAAAATGGAACTTCAACAAATGTACAACGACTATGTGGCAAAAGAATCACAAATGAGTGATTTGATAAAGCAAACAAAACAAAAAGATTTGCAAGATAAAGGTGCCAGACTAGAAGAATTTCGTGAAATGGCACAACAAAGATTGCAAGAAAGAGAAAAAGCATTATTGACACCTATTATCGACAAAGCAAAACAAGCTATTCGTGATGTAGCAAAAGAAAACGGATATACTTACATTTTTGATTCAGCTGTAGGTGTAACTCTTTACGAAGGAGGCGATGATATTTTGCCATTGGTAAAGAAAAAATTAGGATTGAACTAATTGAAATAACTTATAAGGTAAATCTGCAAAGACCACGATTGGCGGTTTATAGTATGCCAAATTCGTGGTCTTTTTTTTGTTTGTTATAGTTTGTATAATTAGGTATTATAATCGGCATAGTATACTTTTTGCAAAATGCCTTTTGCTGTTTGCGAAAAAAATAGTATTTTTGTATCGTTTTTGCAATACAAAAAGGTATGTATGTTGTTTTTGCAAAAAGCGAGAATATAGAAAGTTATTGATTTTAAAACTAAAAAAATGAATAGTAAAATATCTATACCATGGGAAGACCGCCCTGCTAATTGTGGTGATGTAATGTGGCGTTATTCCAAAAATCCTATCATAGGTCGTTATGATATACCTGTGTCTAATAGTATATTCAATAGTGCAGTAGTACCATTTGAAGATGGTTTTGCCGGTGTTTTTCGTTGCGACAACAAGGCAGTGCAAATGAATATATTTGCAGGTTTTAGCAAAGATGCATTGCATTGGGAAATAAATCACGAACCGATAGTATTCGAACCGGGTAATACCGATATGATAGAGTCGGCATATAAGTACGATCCTCGTGTAACATGGATAGAAGACCGCTATTGGATAACTTGGTGCAATGGTTATTATGGACCAACTATAGGTATGGCATATACTTTCGACTTTAAACGTTTCTATCAGTGCGAAAATGCTTTTTTACCTTTCAATAGAAATGGTGTTCTTTTCCCTGAAAAGATAAATGGAAAATATGCAATGCTTAGCCGTCCAAGCGACAATGGTCATACTCCATTTGGCGATATATATATAAGTTATAGCCCTGATATGAAATACTGGGGCGAACATAGATGTGTGATGCAGGTGTCACCATTCGAAGAAAGCGCATGGCAATGTACAAAGGTGGGTGCCGGTTCGGTTCCTATCAAGACTTCCGAAGGTTGGCTTATGTTTTATCACGGAGTGATTACTACATGCAATGGATTCCGTTATTCTATGGGTGCTGCTTTGTTGGATTTAGAAAATCCTTCGAAAGTTCTTTATCGTACTCGCGACTATTTGTTGGCTCCGGCTGCTCCATATGAATTGGCCGGCGACGTGCCTAATGTAGTATTCCCTTGTGCTGCTCTTGCCGATGGAGAAAAAGTGGCTGTATACTATGGCGCTGCCGACACTGTTGTAGCTGTTGCTTTCGGGTACTTGAATGAGATTATCGATTTTATAAAAAATCATTCTCTATAAACTTCGATAACTAAATATTTATTTGTTATCACTATTTTAGGCACTATGAAAGCCAAAGGAATAACACGATATTTATTTGCTAAAATACTTCAAAAGCCGTCTTACGAGATTGGCTTTTGGAGTATTTTGTCGTTACTGATGATACATTTTACTACTCCGGAATATCTTAAGTATTGGTACATAATATCGGCAATGATTGTTATGAATTGTCTTATGTACCATCACATAGTAGAGTTATATACTCGAAAACTTAAGCTGTTCAAGGTGGCATATTTTGTTATGTTTTCAGCCATTGTAGCAATGGGGGTGGGAACATTTATAGTGCCATATATATCGTGGAATCCATTTTTTCGCAGCGTATCCACAAGTTTGCTATTGGCGTTGGTACTTATAATGCAAATATCTGTTGCTATATTGAGTTTGGGATGTCTGCGCAAATGGAGTGCCGACTTTAAGGGAAAATCATTCTCCGATGCTAAATGTGTAGGCTATTTTCGTTCGGCAGTGGTGGCTTTTGCTCTTTTCTTTACGCTCTATTTGGTGGGAATGCTTTATGGTAAGAATAATTTAGTGGTACGTCGGGCCGAGATTTCCATGACTTTTTTGCCCAAAAACTTCGAAGGATACAGAATCGTTCATTTGTCCGATTTCCATTTGGGGTCTATGTATTGCCATGCAACAATGAAGCGAATGGTGGACTCTGTGAATGCTGCCAATGCCGATATGATAGTTTTTACCGGCGATTTTGTGACATTGTGTTCGAAAGAAGCACTGCCTTATATAGGACTTTTGAAGCAGATGAAATCCAAAGATGGTGTATTTGCTGTGTTGGGAAACCACGACTATGCCAAATATCCCTACTATCAGTCGGCCGATGTGAAGACTGCCGATAGTATCTTGTTGCACTCTATAATAAGGGATAGTTTGGGTTGGACTCTGATGAACGACGAGAACAAAACCATAACAAGAGGTGATCAATCGATAGTGGTGGCAGGTAGTCAATATATAGGATTGCCATCTAAAAGTAAGATTAAACTGTTTGGCGACAATCCATATTCGTTTGGCGATTTGGCAAAAACATTGCAAGGCCTTGGCAATGGTAATGCAGTGGTCTTGCTTACACACAATCCCGTAGTATGGTCGAGGGTGATATTGCAAGACTATCCTTTTGTAGGGCTTACATTGTCGGGGCATACTCATGCCGGACAAATGGGGTATTATAAAAAGAAATATTCTCATCAGTATTCAACGCCGGATGGTAAAACAAAAGCCGGACTATACCAATATCAAAATCAGTATCTGTACATCAATTCAGGTATAGGTAGCAGTGCATTGCATAGTCGATTTCTTATCTTTCCCGAAATAACCATTGTTACACTTATGTAAAACTTCGAATGTGTAATGACAGATTGCTATTAATATATTTATCCGGTTTGTAATATGGAGGTGAGAAAGATAATACATGTAGATATGGATGCCTTTTACGCATCGGTGGAGGAACGCGACTTTCCAGAACTTAAAGGCCGACCATTGGCTGTGGGGTCGCCAAAGGAGAGGGGAGTGGTGGCTACTGCCAACTACGAAGCCAGAAAATATGGGGTGCATTCTGCCATGTCGTCGAAAGTGGCACAAATGAAGTGCCCCATACTGATATTTCAACCGCCCAGATTTGCTGTGTACAGAGAGGTGTCGGAAGTGGTGCACAGTATTTTTGCAGAGTATACAGATATTATAGAGCCTCTTTCGCTCGACGAAGCATATTTGGATGTTACCGAAAATAAAAAGGGTATGCCTTCGGCTACAATTATTGCTCAAGAGATAAAACAAAAGATATATTCTAAAACCAAACTTACTGCATCGGCAGGAGTGTCGTACAATAAGTTTTTGGCAAAAATAGCTTCCGACTATCAAAAGCCCAATGGGTTGTTTGTCATCCGTCCTTGCGATGCAGAAGCATTTTTAGAGCAGTTACCTATCGAAAAGTTTTACGGGATAGGCAAGGTGACGGCTTCGCATTTGCACAATATGAATATATTCAAAGGTGCCGACCTGCTGAAAAAGACTAAAATAGAGATGGTTGATATATTCGGAAAAACAGGATTGTTTTTCTACAATATAGTTCGCGGTATCGACGACCGTCCTGTAGAACCTAACAGAGAACGCAAATCGTTCAGTGTAGAAACTACCTTTGAAAAGGATTTGACAACCAAATTCTCGGTGGTGGCAGAGTTGTATCATTTGGAACAACGCCTTTGGGGCGATGTAGAAAATAGCGGTAAAAGTGGCAAAACAATAACGGTGAAGATAAGATTTTCCGACTTTACAACGCTTACACGAAGCTATTCGTCGGCCTTGCCAATCTTTTCTTTTGCCGAATTGCACAAGATGGTCAAACTTATTCTTTCCCGTATGGACTACGAGGGCAAAGCCATTCGCCTGTTGGGTGTGGGAATTTCTAACCTTATCGATGATGTGGAGATAAGGGAAGTGCAGTTGCGAATGGATTTCGATTAGGTGTTTTTTCAATAGTTTAATCGATGCGGTTGTTGTAAAATCAAGGGGGAAGGATTAATCATTATTTTAAGTTTTTTTATAATTTACTGTATGCTAAAAACCGACCTTTAGAGAGGCTTTTTGGAAAGGTTCCAATCTCGATTTATGAAGACTCCAATCTTCTCTTCTGAAGACTCCAATCTTCACGAGAGAAGACTCCAATCTTCATCTCTTGAGACTGCATTGTCAAGAAGAGAAAATAGAATGCTTGAAAATCAAGTACTTATAAAAGTGGTAAAATGGCATCGAAAAGGCATTCTTTGAGCAATGTAAAATTAAGTATTATTAACTAATACGAGGGGGAATTGTATAGGACTTTTTAGCCATATTTGGCAAGAATATCGTGAAGGAACTAATGGCTGTTGGTGTTCCATTTCGACACAATATTGTTACATTCTTTCGAAAGTTCGAGCCTCGGATTTTGGATAATTTCGATGACTCTTAATTGTGATTTGTCCGGCAAAATGGCTCTAGTCTGCAATTTGTTTCAGCTCTTTTTCGTATTTCAGTATTTGCATCATGTACCACATAGTAAGTAGCAAAGTAAACACAGTGCCGCTTATGCAGAATAGCAGTATGGCCAGGTTGAAATTGTTTAGGTATATTCCTATTGCCATGGTACCTATGCGAACCAAGAAAAGAATAAGATATAGCAGCGCTTCGGTGCGTTGTGTAGAAAAGATATTTGGAATGAACGATATAGACGAACTTATCAGCATAACAAATATCCACGGCAACATATAGCGGAAATAGGCTACACTACCGGCCCAATCGTTGCCAAGCAAAAAGGTAAGTATGGGTTCGGCAAAGCAAAATACAACGACAAAAAGAGGTAGAGCCGCCAGATAGTTGTAGCCAAAAAAGCGAAGAATGTCTTTCATGAATGGCTGTTTGTTTAGAAATTTGGTCGATATTCGTTCGTATAATACCTTGTCGTAGGCACTATTTATTATATTCATTGGTCGGAAAGTGAAAGTGAATGCCATGGAGAAAAGGCCTATAAAAGCCTCGTCGAAGTATATGGCCAAAAGGGTAAATGGCAGATTTATCGAGAAACTATTGATAAAGTCCTTTGGCATAGAATACAGAGGAAAATTCTTGTGGGCCTTTATCATCTGTTTTATCATTCCTTTGTCGGCTTTTGGTAGAGGTATTTTCCGCAGGCGTATCCAAAAGTTTATGTTTCCTGCTATTCGGCCAAATGTCGTACCTAATGGCAGTCCCACTTTGAATAGCGACAATAGTCCAAATCCAATCTTCATCCCTGTGGCCGAAATGTTGCTTACCACGTCGGATAGTGCTATGTGTTTAAACTCCTTGTACTTGTTGAATAGCAAAAGATATATGCGGTATTGTCCGTTGAAGAATACCAGCAATGGTATGAACAGCATAAGCATATCCAATTTTGTGGCATCGCTGAATGCCAATATAATACCTGTAGCTATTGCTATAATTATCGATACGGTAGTACACAATATTCGACATAGTTTTACTATTGCCGATATTTCGGTGGTGCTTTTTGCCGTCATTATTGCTTGTTCGTATCTGGCTGTGGATAATATTACGAAAATGTCGATATAGCTGAGTATGGTGGTGTATATGCCGAAGTCTTCCGACGAAAACAGACGAGCAATGACAGGATATGCCAAAAAGGTGACACATTGTGCTATTGCTGTTCCCGAAAGCAAAGTGGTACAGTTGCGTATTATCTCGTTTTTGCAATTAATCCTTCGCATGATTTCTTCGGTATGTTTTGTGTACTACTATTATATCTCTCCGCAGTATTTTCTTACCACCCATTCTGTGCCTAATAGCATTATTATTAGCACAAGTATTAGAGGCATATTCAGCACTTCGCTATATTTTTCTTCTTCGTATATTACGCTTTTAACCTCGTTGTTGTCGCGTATTATATCTGCTATCTGTGCTATATCTTTGGGGTATATAAGTTTTCCGTTTGTCTTGGTAGCCATAGTGTTTAGCATAGTGTGGTCGGCCACAAGGTTTATATCCTCAAGCTTCGATTCTTCCACTACAAAAGCACCGGCAGCCGAAAGGTCCTTGTTGTTGTAGGTAGTGGTGGCGGTATAGGTATACTTTCCTGCTGCCATACTTCCTATATTCAAGTGATAGTTGTTGTTGGTTTGGTTGAATTGGTATTCCTTAGTGTTGCCTTCGGGTGTCGAAAGCTTAAGTGTAATCTCCGGAGTATTTATAGGTTCGAAATTTTCGTTGTATAGTTCACCTTCAAATATTATAGGCTCGTTGTCGCGATACGAGTTTTGTGTTGTTATGCGTAGCTGATCTTTGTTTACTCTTAGTGACAGATACATCACAGCTTTGTCTATAAGTGTGTTGAAGTTTTGGTGCGAATTGTTTTGCATATAGTCGGCTAATGCCCATTTCCAAATACCTTCGCCTACCACAAAGCCGTATCTTACATCGTGCATTTGCACAAATGTTATTATCGGATTGCCATCGGTTATTGTTCCTATCTTGGCATTGAATAGGTTTTGTGCGTTGGTTGTGGTTTTGTATTCGCCAAAAGGAGTGCTTAGAGGAGGGAATTGCTCTATCTTTTCGTACACTTCTTGTGGGAATGTAAATAGTGTAAAGTCTTTGTTGTATAGTGCTTGCGATTCGTTTGTTTTGTTTATTTTAGAGTATATCTGTAGTCCGGCCTTTTGGTTGTTTAGGCGTGTTAGGTCGGTTTGTTCGCCCACTACGAATAGCACAGGTACTTTTGCTTTCATTATTTTTTCTACTACTTCGTTGTTTCGTACGTTGTTTGATGGTAGTTGATGTAGTATAATCAAATTGTATTTTTCGGCAGCATTTTTGAAGTCGCCGGCCAAAAAGGATTCTACTTCGTAGTTTTCGTTGTCGTCGATACAGCGTTTAAGTGCTGCCACATCGGGATGTGGCGAGTTTGCTATTATGGCTATTTTTTGTCTGTTGTCTATTATGTCTACCGTCATTGTGCGGTAGTTGTTGCCGGTAGATATTTCGTCGTCGGTGGGTTCTATGTGTATGGTGTAGTGTTGCAAACCTTTGGTGTCGGCGTCAAGAATAAATTGTTCTGTTGTCGAAAACCTGTCGCCGGTATATACAATGTCTTTTGTTTGTAGTACTTTGCCGTCTTTGGCTATCGATAGTTTTCGTGTTTTGCCGTCTAGTTTTGTAGCTTTTATTGTAATTTCTATTGGAAATTTGTTGCCTAAATATGCTATTTTGTTGTATTTTAAGTGGTATATAGTAGCATCTTTTCGGCTTGTTGTGTCGCCCATAGCTATGGTATATATGGGTGGCAGTAGCTTGTCGATATTGTTTGTTGGCAGTGTTCCGCTGTTGTAAATACCATCGCTGGCTAGTACTATGGCTCCAACGTTGCGGTTGATATAACGGTTTTTTATTTCGTCGACAAAGTTAGAGATGTCTGTTTTGTTGTCGGTAAAGGTGACTTCATTGCCGGTTTGTGTGCTTTGGCCAAATAGGTAGCTATGCACTTCGTAGTCCTTTTGCAAGTCGGCGATGGTGTTGGATAGCAGTGTTTGATATTCTCCTTTGTAGAAAGCCGAATCTTTACAATACAGCAACGAAGCCGAATTGTCTTGTCCTATTATTATTATGGGTTTTTCTTTGTGGGTAAGTTTTTGTTTTACAAGTGGCGATAAGAATAAAAATGCCAATAGCGAGGCACTGCAAAAGCGAAGTACTCCAAGTGTAATGGTTGCTTTGGTAGATAGTATGCTGTCTTTGTTTTTGAAATAAAAAACCAGTGCATATACCAATCCCAACAATATGCAGAATAAGAAAAAGTACCATTTATAGTCGAAAATAATGCTCATGCTTTTGTGTTTAAGATGTTTGTAAACTAAAACTTACTTGTGTGCTATTGTGTTTGTAGCCTTGTGGCAAATATTGTATATTCTAACTAAAAACAACAACGAAGTGCAGCGGCTTTTCGTTTGTATTCCCATTCCTTCGTTGTTGTGTGTTTATGTTATTTATCGTATGTCAATGTATTTATGTATTTGTTGAGATATTCTCCATTTCGGATTTTGCTTTATATATTCTACTATCAGTGGAGCCAATTGTTTCTGCATTCCCCATTCCGGTTGTAGAAATAACTTGCAATCCGGGTTGACTTTGGCTACTTTGTTGGCATGGTATTCGGCACGTTCGAAATCATCTTTGTGGCAAACCACCATCTTAAGCTCGTTGGCTACAGCGTAATATTCGGGTAGTGCTGCCTTGTTTTCTTTTGGCGATAGGCAAATCCAATCCCAATTACCACTAAGTGTAGCCGTTCCGGATGTTTCCAATAGTGTGCGTATGCCATTTTGTTTCATCTGATTGCAAAGGTTGTCCATATTGTACAACATAGGTTCGCCACCTGTAACAACTACTGTTTTTGCCGGTATTTGTTTGGCACGTTCCACTATGTCGTGTATCGGAGTAAGGCTGTGTTTGGTAGCGTCCCATGCTTCTTTCACATCGCAAAAGTAGCACCCAACATTGCAACCACCCACTCTTACAAAGTATGCTGCCACACCGGTATTGTAGCCCTCGCCTTGCAAGCTGTAAAACTCTTCCATTATAGGAAGGCATTCTGCTCCTATTTCCATCTTAGCGCTATAGTAGTTTATATATGTTTTGTCGGTTCTAATGGTTTATATATCTCTTACAGCTATATGCTTGTACCAACAATTATAATATTATAAATTGTTGTTTTCGCTATAAGCTTTCAATGTATTTGATAGCAACGATACTATAGTCATAGGACCTACACCGCCCGGTACAGGAGTGATATGGCTACATTTTGGTGCCACGTTGTCGAAATCTACGTCGCCAACAATGCGATAACCTTTTTCGCTGCTGCTATCTTCGATGCGGTGGATACCTACGTCGATAACTGTAGCTCCTTCTTTAACCATTTCAGCTTTTAGGAACAATGGTTTTCCGATAGCTACTATTAGTATGTCGGCTTGGCGTGTTATTTCTGCCAAATTTGGAGTTCTACTGTGGCACAATGTCACTGTACAGTTGGCATTTGATGCATTTCTCGAAAGCATATTAGCAATAGGAGTACCCACGATGTTGCTACGTCCCAATACTACACAGTGTTTTCCTACTGTTTCTACTCCCGAACGTTCCAATAGCATTTGTATGCCAAATGGTGTAGCAGGCAAGAAAGTAGAGAATCCTAATATCATCTTTCCGATATTAACAGGGTTGAATCCGTCAACGTCTTTTTTAGGACTTACTGCGTCGATTATTTTACTTTCGTTTATATGTTTAGGTAATGGTAGTTGTATTATAAAACCATCTATTTCGCTGTCGTTGTTCAAAAAGTCGATAGCTTCAAGTAGTTCTTTTTCGCTAATGGTTTCCGGATAGCGATATACCGATGAGGTAAAACCTACTTCTTTGCTGGCTTTTTCTTTCGAAGCTACATAGGTTTTGCTAGCTCCGTCTTCGCCAACAAGTACTGCTGCCAAATGTGGAGCACGTTTGCCTTCGTCTTCTAGTTGTTTTATTCTTGCAGCAATTTCGCTCTTTATTTCGGTAGCAATTTTTTTGCCATCTATTAGTTTATAATTTGTATTGTCTGACATACTATAGTATATTATAAAGTTATATTATATGTTTGTGTTTTCTGTCGTTTTATCTTCTGCGGCGTTTCATTATGTTGCCTAGTCCTCTTCCGTTCGATGTGCTTACCATCTTCATCACCTTACGGGTTTCTTCAAATTGTTTTAGCAAACGGTTTACTTCTTGTATCGAGTTTCCGCTACCCTCTGCTATTCTCAATCTGCGACTGCCGTTTATTACCGAAGGGTTGCGACGTTCGTATGGAGTCATTGAGCCTATTATAGCTTCTATGCTCTTGAATGCGTCGTCGCCGATCTCTACATTTTGAGTCAGTTTGCTCATGCCGGGTATCATGTTCAATAAGTCTTTCACATTACCCATTTTCTTTATCTGTTCTATCTGAGCCAAAAAGTCTTCGAAGTTATATTCGTTTTTAGCAATCTTCTTTTGTAGTTTTCTAGCTTCAGCTTCGTCGTATTGCTCTTGTGCACGTTCTACAAGCGAAACTATGTCGCCCATGCCAAGAATACGATTAGCCATACGTTCGGGATGGAATACGTCTAAAGCGTCGATCTTTTCGCCTATACCCACAAATTTGATAGGTTTGTTCACTACATAGCGGATAGTAAGAGCCGCACCACCACGAGTGTCACCATCAAGTTTTGTAAGTACTACACCGTCGAAATCCAAACGTTCGTTGAAGGCTTTGGCGGTATTTACAGCATCTTGACCTGTCATCGAGTCTACCACAAACAAAGTTTCTTGTGGGTTAAGTGTTTGTTTTAGACTTGCTATTTCGTCCATCATTTGTTCGTCTACAGCCAAACGTCCGGCGGTATCCACTATCACTACTTGTACTCCTTTGGATTTGGCTTCGCGCAAAGCATTTTCGGCTATCTGAATAGGATTTTTGTTCTCTATCTCAGCATAAACGGGTACTCCTATTTGCTCGCCCAATACTTGCAGTTGGTTGATAGCGGCAGGACGATAAACGTCGCCGGCAACAAGCATGACATTTTTATTCTTCTTCGTTTTTAAGTAGTTGGCCAATTTGGCAGAAAAAGTTGTTTTACCTGAACCTTGAAGACCCGACATAAGGATAATGCTGGGATTACCTTTTAGGTTGATATCAACGGCTTCACTACCCATAAGTTTGGTAAGTTCGTCTTTCACTATTTTTACCATCATTTGGCCGGGTTCTACCGATTGAAGTACGTTCATACCCAATGCTTGGCTTTTTACCTTGTCGGTAAATTCTTTTGCTATAGGATAACTAACGTCGGCATCTAGCAATGCACGGCGTACTTCTTTCACTGTTTCGGCTACGTTGATGTCTGATATCGTGCCTTTTCCTTTTAATACTTTAAACGCTTTTTCTAGCTTATTACTTAAATTCTCGAACATAATGGACTATCTATATTTTTTGCAAAAGTACGAATTTATTGCGAATTATGAGTAATAAATTTCAATTATTTTGAAGAATTTTATCGACAATTATTTTTCTTTCTCTCTTTTTTGTAGTTTGACTTGGTTTGGTTGAAGGTGGAAGCCTTTGTAAATATATTGATTTGTTGTGTGTTATATTATTTTACTTTTCCATGTAATGCCTTTGGATATATGCCGAAAATTGTGCATAATTTTTTTTGAAATCAGCTTCAACACTACCGTATTTTAGGCTTCGGTTTGCCGGTAGTAGGGTCGAGGAGATGTTTGTAGCCGTTGCAAAGTAGCATAGTGTTGCGATGAGAGGTTGGATGTGTGTTTAACATATTTATTAAAATTGGAAATATTAACACCCTTATATTTAACACGGAGAATGGCATATTTGAGATAAAAAATGTGCTACAATTCGTACAGCGAAGCTACGAATGCTTTAGAAAATTAATATCTTGATTATCAGTAAATATTATTTTTTGCTTTTGTTCTAAAAACTCTTCGATGATGCAATTTTGTGTCTTTCGCGATGATGATATACCGTTGTCGCGACCAAAGTATACCGTTTACGCGATGAAACCCTATTGTTCTCGTGATCTAATTAGGCAGGTTTGCTCTCAAAACTCCCATACCTAGGAGGTGAAACTCCCATGTTTTCGCTGTGTAGATATGGGAGTTTTGAGACTTGTTTAACATTTGAAGATTTTCTTTAACATTTAGTCTCCTTGTGGGGGTATATATTTATGGCGGCGGTATGTAGTAAAAATGTATTCTATATTATATGATGTAAGTGTTGATTTCTTGATGATTACGTCGGAGCTTATGATTATAGACTGTAAGAATTTTTATACATATTGTATTTAAATCTCTGCCGGTATTATACAAAAAAAAAGAGACGTACTTTGAGGTACGTCTCTAACAAACTTTTACTGTCTTTATTTCTTACTTGTTTCTGCTATCTATATGTTGCGTATAGTGCAATGGTAGCAGAATTACTTATGTGTTTTGTGGTGTCTTTATATCTTGGTTACGTCTATTTCAAATTTGCAATCTTGCACCGAGCAGTGTAGAGCACATTCGTCGCAAACTGTAAGTTCTCCGTGTAGACGTTTTTTCACCATATCCGACAAGCGTTCTCTCAAAGCTTCGATAGTTATTTTTTGTATCACTTCGTCGCAGAAAGCATACATCAATAGCGTTTTAGCATTGCGTTCGCTAATACCACGTTGGCGTATGTAAAATAATGCTGTTTCGTCCAATTGTCCTATTGTAGAGCCATGCGAGCATTTTACATCGTCGTTGTATATTTCCAAAAATGGTTTAGAGTCTACTATAGCCTTGTCGGTAAGCAATATGTTTTTGTTCGATTGTGAAGCGTCGGTTTTAGTAGCTCCTTCGCTTACTAGCACATGTCCGTTGAATATTGCATGTGCACTGTCGTCCAAAATTCCTTTAAACAATTCGTTGCTTGTACAGTTCGGAAAAGCATGTTCAACATACACATAGTTGTCGGTACGTTGTTCTTTGTCCATAATGTAAAGGCCGTGCATTTGAGTGTCGCAGTGTTCGCCAAGCATACGCACTTCGTTGTGGTTGCGGATATTGCCACCATTTAGGGTAATAGAATTAGATATTAGCGAAGCACTTTGCTGCATAGCTATGTAGTTGTGGTTTAGCAATCCCGAAACATTGTTCATGTTTTGCATTTTGTAGTGCTCTACATGTGCATATTCGTCGATGAACATTTCGGTAACATTGTTCGAGAAACTGCGGTTGACATTGTACGAATCGTCGCAGTGTATGAATGTTATACGGCTGTTTTTACCTACATATATAAGATTTCTTGTTTGCAAAAACATTGGTGTCTGCGACTTTATTACGTCAAGTATCTGTATCGGCTTTTTTATTTCTACATTGTCAGGAATATAGATGAAAAATCCGTCAGTAAACATTGCTGTATTTATAGCCAAAAAGCTATTATCTTTTTTGCAGCATTCGCCAAAGTATTTTGCCACCAATTCCGGATATTGATCTATTGCTTTTCTGAGGCTGCCCATTATAACACCTTGTTCTGTAACTACCAATTCGGTTTCGGTCGATACATATCCGTTCACCAACGTGAGTCGGGTGGTGTCTAAATGAGGAATATTGCATTTAAACTCGAAACTGTGATTGTCGGTGGCGTTTGGAATGTTAAGGCTATCGTTCAAAAAGGCCGAAAAATCTGCAAAACGCCACACTTCGTCTTGTCTGAACGAGAAACCATTTCTGGCAAAGTATTCACTAGCGGTGTTTTGCTTTTTCTCTATTATGCCAATGCGAGAAAAATTCTGCATCGAAGTGTTTATATAGTTCAATGTAGTTTCCATAACCTCGCTTTTATTTTTGTTTGCTTTCCAACTCTTCTCTAATCCATTCGTAACCCTTGCTTTCAAGTTCTAAAGCTAACTCTTTTGTTCCTGATTTTACTATCTTTCCTTCGTAAAGCACATGCACAAAGTCGGGTACGATGTAGTCTAGCAATCGTTGGTAGTGGGTTATCACTACTATTGCATTTTCGCTGCTGCGTAGTTTGTTCACACCATTGGCTACTATTCGTAGGGCATCAATGTCCAATCCCGAATCGGTTTCGTCCAAAAACGACATGATTGGGTCTAACATCGCCATTTGGAATATTTCGTTTTTCTTCTTTTCTCCACCGGAAAATCCTTCGTTTACACTACGATTTGCTAATTTGGCTGTCATCTCAACCACTTTCTTTTTCTCTTCCATTAGCTTCAAAAAGTCGCTTCCCGAAAGAGGGTCTAATCCGCGATACTTACGCTGTTCGTTTACAGCAGTACGCATAAAGTTGGTGATGCTTACGCCCGGAATTTCTACCGGATATTGGAAACCAAGAAATATACCTTCGGCAGCACGTACATCGATAGGCATTTCCAATAAGTTTTTGCCTTTGAATATAATCTCGCCCTGTGTAACTGTAAATTTGCTATTGCCTGCTACTACGGCAGCAAGGGTACTTTTGCCGTTGCCGTTAGGGCCCATTATAGAGTGTACTTCTCCTTTGTTTATTTCAAGATTTACCCCTTTTAATATCTCTTTGTCTCCTATAGAGACATGTAAATTGCGTATAGATAGTAATGACATTGTTTCTTCATTTTATTATTAAACACTTAACAATGTGTGCAATAAAAATGTTTTTCTTAAATTGTTTTTACACACATTCTTGTTGCAAAAATACATTATTTTATTGAATTTTACAGCAATAATGATAAAGAAATTTGTGCGATACACCACTCTGTCGGTAAAAACTTATATCTGACTATTGGCCGGAGGTATTTTCTTAGTTCGGTTTGGTAACATTTTTGATGGTAAAAATGTTTTGTAGTCATAGTAATTGCCGTAGAAAAACGTATATAAAAATGACGAAAACATAGGCAAAATTGCTAAAATATCGGCAAAAAGTCGGTTGAAAAACATCGTAATTGCAGACGATTGAGGAAAAATAATGATAAAATTTTTCTTTAGAACATGTTGATATAAAATGATATATAAATAATGGATAAAAAAAGTTGAAAATAAATTTTGTCAGTATGAAAAATATTCGTACTTTTGCACTCGCAATTGAGCGATAAAGATTGTTCCATGGTGTAATGGCAGCACTACAGGTTTTGGTTCTGTCTGTCTAGGTTCGAGTCCTGGTGGAACAACATGAAAGGAGTTGGATTTTCAACTCCTTTTTTTGTTTATATGATATTGAGCAATATGAAAAGACTTCTAATATTTGACCTCGACGGCACTTTGGTAAACACCCTTACCGACCTAACCGATAGCGTAAACTATGCGCTTTCTCAATTTGGTTTCCCTACTCACGAGTTTGATGAATACCGCCTCTTTATTGGCAATGGTATAAATAAACTGATAGAACGTTCGTTGCCGGAAACCAACAGACAAGTCGAAACTATTGCGGCAGTGAAAAGTGTGTTTGTTGAATACTACATGAATCATAAAACCGACAAAAGTTATGTATACGATGGAGTGGTAGAACTTTTGACCATGCTCCAGGAAAAAGGTATTATGATAGGTGTGGCATCTAACAAGTATCACGAGGCTACTGTAGAAATGATAAACCATTATTTTCCAACCATCAACTTTGTAAAGGTATTGGGACAACGAGATGGTGTTCCCACCAAGCCCGACCCTACTATTGTTTTTGAAGTGATGGCAGCTGCCAATGTACAAACCGACCAGGTATTGTATATCGGAGATTCGGGTGTAGATATGAATACCGCTTCGGCAGCCAAAGTGGATTCGGTAGGAGTTAGTTGGGGCCTTAGGAGTGTAGAAGAGTTGCAAGCCAACAATGCTACATATATAGTACATTCGGCGGCAGATATTTTAAAGATAATAGAATAGATATACTATGCGATACTTTATTCATTTGGCATATAATGGGTCGTCGTTTCATGGTTGGCAAGTTCAACCAAATGCTACCACTGTGCAAGCGGTATTGGAGAATGCTTTCAGTCATCTTTTGGGCAAAACAATAGGTATAACAGGTTGTGGACGTACCGATACGGGTGTGCATGCTACAGACTTTTATGCACACTTCGACTGCGAAAGGCTAATGACAGAAGTAGATTTGAAACAATTGGCCTTTAAAATAAACTCGTTCGTTGGCGAGGATATAAGAATATTTAGAATATTTGCAGTCGCCACCGACCTTCATGCACGTTTTAGTGCAACGGCTCGCACATACCAATATCATGTGTCGAATGTGAAACAACCTTTTGGAAAGGATTTTTGCCATAGGGTGTTTTACAATCCCGACATAGAATTGATGAACAAAGCTGCTGATATTCTTTTCGAATATACCGACTTTACTTCCTTTTCCAAACTGCATACCCAAACTGCAACCAACAACTGTACCATACTCTATGCTCGGTGGGATATGGTAGGAGAGGAGTATGTGTTTACAATCTCCGCCAATCGTTTTTTGCGTAATATGGTGCGAGCTATAACAGGTACGTTGCTAGAAGTAGGACGTGGTAAACTATCATTAGACGACTTCCGCAAAGTGATAGAAAGCAAAAACCGTTGTAATGCCGGCACATCGTTACCGGCCAAAGCGTTGTTCCTTACCAAAGTGGAATACGAAGGGGAGCTATAAAAGCAAAATCATATATATCTAAATGGTTTATCCCATATATGTTAGCAGCATAACATATATGGGATAAATTGTTATCATATATAGGTAATTTATATAATAATGGCAACTTCTAAAAATTCCACGTTCTGAGTAAGTATTTATCTTTTTATAAGAACTTTTGTGTACTTTACGTTTTTACCGAAATCTTTCTATTTCTTTTTCAATCGCATAGCCCGCTATGTTCAATCAAAAAAAGTAGAAAGATTTCTAATAAAAATTCGCAAATCACTGGCAAAGCATTTTTAAATTGCCTAAAGTTTTAGTTCAATGCTGCAATTAAGAGAACTATCCATAGAATAGCAATCGCTTTATCTCCAATCGCACCTTGTGTAAGCAGTGTTATTGGCCAAATAATATTCCAATTACTAATCCAACACATAAATACATAAAAAATAGTAACTATTGTAAGCATAACTAATTTATTTTTAATATACACCTAAAAGTGCTGCCACAATTGCAACGGCCATTACTCCAAAATATGACCATACTCCTATTTTTACATTTTTTTTCAGAGCTTTTTCATTCGATTCAACTGCTTCTTCATCAATTACTTCTTTTTGATGATTTGTCTTAACACCATAACAAACACCATCTGCACCTATAAAAATATGTATATAACTGGTATTTTGAGTTGTAACAGTATTGGTATTGGTTTGTGCACCTGGAGTATATGTTTTTGAATAATAATTTACATTATATGCCGTAGCTATACTATTGCTATTACTATTACTCGTAGTTGTAACCTTTTCATAAATGAGAATAGTCCCCCCTGCTCCATCTGATGTTTGTCTATCCGGTGCACCAAGTGATGAAACAATGACATTGTGATGAGACCCTACAAATGCTTTAGCATAGTCTTCTTCCATAGAAACATAATACGTTGTTGGAACATAAGACATACACGATGTAAATAAACATGCAATTGCCATAATTGTAAGCTTTGATAATGAATTTCTCATTACCTTTTGATTCTTTGTTGACTTTTTGAAGAAATCTCTTCTTGATTGGATTTCTTCGCTTTGTTTTTTATATACCATAATAACTCCCTAAATACGTACCGGGCGCAACTTTTATTGTAATTAAAACTACCCACGGCTTGATGGGAAACTATGAAAAAGGATAAAAAGAAAGTGAAGCCATCCATTATTCCATTATTCTCAATCGATGGGCTAGACCTCCCTTACACAAAAAATATGAAATATATGAATAACTCCACATGGCTGTGTATCTCGAGGTTTGAGTACATTCCAATAGGAGCATCCATCTCCATATTATTCCATTGTGTAATCATAAAGAAGGGTCTAGTTTCTCGATTAGGAATAAGACGAAAATGCGCTTTCTAATACAAAACCTATCTCGTGGTTTTGCGGGTGCAAAATTACAACTTATTTTTTATATGGCAAAGGTTTTTAATATTTAATTTTATATGTGGCAAAAGTTGGTGCCTATAGTCGTTGTAATGTTTAATTATATTTGGTATAGCTATGTGGGTAACTTTATGTTATGTAGTGTATATAATGGAGATACCGAGATATAATGATATATTATCGCTACCCCCACTATATAAGTTTTTAGGTGGTACTATATAAGTTTTTATTCCTCACTGCAAAACTATATCCCAAGCTTTGGGATATTCGTCCCAAGCCCTGGGATATTCGTCCCAAAGTTTGGGATATTCATCCCAAGGCTTGGGACATAGAAATATGGTGGGATATAAAAACTTTACCGGTGGGGTTTGCCAACTTTTATGGTGGGGTAGGGTAGGTATTATTGTGGGGTATGGGTGGTATAATGCTACTGTTGGGGAATATGAAGGTATGTATATGGGACAAAAACAAAAGGGCGAAAGCACAACAAGTTGTACTTTCGCCCTTTATTATATTGTGTAGTATGGTGCTTTATGCTTCTGCTTCGGTACCGGTGGTTTTCATCTTTTCGGATATAAACTCTATTATAAATATTATGCCAAAGCCTGCTATCATTAGAGCTATGGCACCCCAAAACTGTCCGTCCAATTGGGTAGGCAATATGTTTTCTTGTATCAATTGTGTCTCGCCATCGGCATATACTATTGTGTCAATGGTATTCTTCCAAGGCCATATCTTGTTTAGCGAACCAAGCATAAAGCCTGTAAGTGCTGCTTTGGTTATCATCTCGAAGTTTTTGAACAGCCAATCCAATACGTGTGAGAATGATACTATACCTATAAGAGCACCAACCATAAATATAGCGATAACATCGATGCGGAATTCTACCAACGACTCCAATATATAGGCATATTGTCCCAATAGTACAAGGATAAAACTACCCGAAATACCCGGCAATATCATTGCACAAATAGCTATGGCACCGCAAAGGAATATATACCAGTAAGCACCATTTTGTCCCAAAGGAGCATTTTCGGGCGAGGTAATGATGAACGATAATACAGCAAATACCACAAGTGTTACGGCTGTTTTCCAATCCCATTTAACTGTTTTGCCTATAAATACCACCGAGGCTACTATAAGTCCGCAGAAGAACGACCATACGAATATAGGATGCGTTTCCAAAAGATAAGTGATAAGTTTGGCTAACGAAAGAAAACTTACAGCTATACCTGCAGCAAGGCATACCAAGAAGTTGCCATCAATATTTTTCCAAAACTCGCGGAAGTGTCCGGTAAAGAATAGTTTGATATTGGCTATATTGATGCTTTTGATAGCATGAATAAGTCGTTCGTAAATACCGGAAATAAAAGCTATTGTTCCACCCGATACACCGGGAACCACATCCGAGGCGCCCATGGCTACCCCTTTAAGAAATAGTAATATCCATTTTTTCATGTTCGTATGTATTTTATTATAAATTCTTCTGTATTTAAATGTTGTAAGTTGTTACATAGTTTATTAATCGTAATGCTTTTTCCAAAATATCTTTGTGGTCGAAAGCCAGAGTAGGAATATTGTCGATTCTGAACCATTCTATTTCGGCTGCGTCGTCTAGTGCTTTTGTATTTAATTTGTCTTTGTCTTCTACAAAGGTATAGTAGGCAGCTGTTACCGTACGACCTCGGGGGTCTCTGTCTACTGCCGAAAAAACTCCTATCTCGTATAGCACATCTGCGGTTATATTTGTTTCTTCTTTTAGTTCTCTGTATGCACATTGCTCCAAAGTTTCGTTCATATCCATAAAACCACCGGGAAATGCCCATGCACCTTTGTATGGTTCGTTTTTCCTTTTTATCAACAACACTTCGCTTTTGTCGGCTGTAAAAACAACAACGTCGGCAGTAAGCGATGCTCGTGGATATTCGTATGTGTAGCTTCCTTTCATACTTTGTTTTATTTTAGAATTTCTCTAATCTTGAATTCAGACCTGCGATTATTTGCTCTACCTTCTTCGGTATCGTTGGTGTCTATAGGTTGCGATTCGCCAAATCCTTTATATGATATACGAGAGGCCTCGACTCCGTTTTCTATCAAGAAATTGTATATAGCTTCGGCTCTGCGTTCCGATAGCAATAGGTTGTCGGCATCGTTGCCTATGTTGTCGGTGTGTCCACTTATTTCTATTGCCACAGATGGATTGTTTGCCAAAAAATCGCGTAACTTGATTAGCTCAACCCTCGATTCTTCTTTTAAATTATATTTGTTTGTTTCAAAAAATACATTTTTAAGTACTACTGTTTCGCCGACCATTAGTTTTTTCATGGGAACATTTTTCAAGAATGGTTTTTCCGGAGTGCCCGAAAGAAGCTCGATATTTTCGGAATAAAACAAATAGTCATCCATTGCTACATTGAGAGCATAGTTCTTGTTTGCCGGCAAACTTATTAAGAACGATCCTGTGATAGGGTCTGCAAATGCTGATACTATCTCGTTTTCGTTTTCAAGGTCTATTATTCTAAATTCCGCAGCAAGGCGTTGATTTGTTTTTTCGTCGTATACAATTCCTTTCATATACGTGGTAGGTATAGGACGAGCATCTTCATATAGTTCAAACGAGTATAAGTCTTGGCCTCCATAGCCGTTTAGTTTGTCGGTCGAAAATATTGCTGTTTTTCCGCTTGCACCTACTATTAGGTTAAGTTCGTCGTTGTTGGTGTTTATGGGGTAGCCTATGTTTATAGGATAGCTCCATGTGCTGTCTGTTTGTTTTCTGGAATAGAATATGTCAAAACCGCCCATACCTATATGTCCGTTCGACGAGAAATATAGTGTCTGGTCGTCGTAGTGTATAAATGGACAAGTTTCGTCGAAAGGGGTGTTTATGCTGTCGCCCATATTTACAGCTTTTGTCCATTGTCCTTGTTCGTTAAGGGTAGTTTTCCAAATGTCTTTGCCTCCTTTGCCACCGGGACGATTGCTGGTAAAGTATAGTGTTTTGCCATCTATAGAGAATGATGGTTGTGAATCCCAAAATTTACTATTTACGTTAGACCCTAAATTTCTAGGCTTGCTCCATTCATCTCCTATTTTCTTCGACCAATATAGATCGCAGCTGCCCATGCCTTTTTCTCCACATATAGTGAATACTATGAAACGTCCATCTTGCGATATGCATTGAGCACCTTCGTTGTCGGTTGAGTTTAAAGGTTGTTGCAATGGTACTGCCATCGACCATACCTCGTCTATTTTTGTCGAAATATAAAAGTCTTCTTCGTCGGGTGTCATTGCTGTAGTGGTAGGTTTGCGAGGTTCTTTTCTTGTTATTATCAGTGTTTGCTCGTCGGCTGTCAGAGCAGGAAGGTATTCATCGTAAGGACTATTAATCATTTGTCCCATGTTTATGGGAGTGAATGGTACAGGATTGGCAGTAGCATGTTTTCTGAACTCAGCTTCCAATATGCCGCGTTTTGCTTCTTTATGATTATCTATGTTCTCGCTGTCAAGGCGTAGAAATATTTCGTAGTATGACTTGGCATTGTCGTAGTTCAGGTCGGAAAGTTCGAAATCGGCAAGTGTAAGCCATCCTTTTGTGTAGAAAACACTATCGACAAGTAGCCCTTTTAGATAATTTTCTTTTGCCAGTGCTATATTTTTTGTGTCGGCATATATATCGCCAAGCATAAAGTATGCTTCAATAAAAGAAGGTTCTAATGCTAATGTTTTTTCAAATCCTTTTATTGCTTGAGGTGTTTTTCCTTGTAGCCATAGTTGTATAGTTTTCTCGTATTGAGCTATAGCTTTTTTGTTGGCAGAGTAGTATCTTTGTGCATTGACACAAAAACTACCTAATAATAGTATTATTATAATGAGTTTTTTCATATCGCCATTAACGTAAAAAGATTGTGTTTATTGTAAAACATATATGGAACACATTTTGTATTACTTGTCGTATGAAATAATTTTTTATGTATTGAATGAAGTAGGATTAATCCAACATTCTGGTACTACATAAAATTCGAAAGAATTGTCGAATACAAAAGAAGTCATACACTTTTGCCAACGTAATAATATTTTGCAATGGTATTGCAATGTGTAATAAATAAAACTGCATTTGTGTCGGCAATATTGTTTTAACATTTTAATCGTTATATAGAGTCGTTTTTTTAACATTTCATCTATGCAAAATGAGCCGATAAAAGCAGTGTTGATATAATGAGTGTTTTTCTGGTGATATATACGTGAATATCAGATTGTTTATGGTGTATTTCTATGCTTCGATATTTTTGTTCTAAAAAAGGGGCGGGGTAAAATCAATTTAAGGGTGGGGTAAAATCGATTTAAGGGCGGGGTGTTTTAGATTTATGAGCGCCCCTTTTTTTGAAGCAACAGTACTGGGGGTATTTTTTAAAGAATAGTATTTAACAATTCTGACTTTGCTTTTTAATATATATGAATGTGTTATCAGTGTCTATATATACATATATAATGTGGTCGAATGCGTTTTAGATTAATTTGTCTGATGGGTTTATATAAGAATTTGTTGTATATCAGTTTAAAGAAGGTGGCGGTGTGTATTTTGTTATTAAAAACTTTTGGACGTTTGTTGTTAATTGAAAAAACTAATGTATATTTGCGTTTGTTTAATGGTTACCATAATAACTCTCAATAAAATGAAAATAAACATAGTACAGATAAATACCAAGACAGGAAATGTAGCAGAAAATCTGCAAAAAGTGTTCGACGAGTTGGAAAAACCTCAAAGCAAGGAGGCTTTATTGACTGTATTTCCTGCCAATACATTGTGTGGTTCGCCACTTTTAAGTTCCGTAGTTTATACCGATTTGCAAAAGCAAGCTCAGTTGGCGTTGCAAGAATGTGTGCAACGTTCGGAGCATCGTGCATTTATAATAGGATTGCCATTGCATGTGCAGGATAGGGGACTTTGCAATGCTTTGGTATTTGTTCAAAATAAAGCCATACGCGGTATTATAACCAAGAAATACTTGGATTTGGACGAACAGAAATATTTTGTTCGTGGCGAGGGTGTGCAAATATTGCAATATCAAAACCAACGTATAGCTATAGGCTTTTACGAAGACTTGAAAGAACTTACCAAAAGTCAGCACCTAGAACAGCCGGATATGGTTATTTGCTGTGGTTGCAATGTGTTTAACTACAACAAACCTTATCGTACTCGTTACCGTATGCACAAGATAGTAGAACTATTGAACACCTCGCTAGTCTATGCTAACCGTGTAGGAGGCGAAGGTAGCTATTTGTATGCAGGTGGTTCGATGGCTCTTAATGCTGCAGGCAGCGTGCTATGCCAATTGCCATACTTCGAAGAAGGTTCGTATACTACCGATTTGCAATTGTTGGAAAGTCACGACGACGAAAAACCTCAAGTTGTAGAGTTGGTATACAAAGCATTGGTGATGGGTATTCGCGAATACTTCCACAAAAATGGTTTGAAAAAGGCTCTTATAGGTCTTTCGGGAGGTATAGATTCGGCTATAGTGGCAGTGCTTGCCGCCGATGCGTTGGGAAGCGAAAATGTGAGAGGTGTGCTTTTGCCATCGCAATATAGTAGCGATCATTCGGTAAAAGATGCTGTAGATTTGGCCAACAATCTTGGTATACAACACGACATAGTGCCTATTCGTGATATGTTCGACCAAATGAAACGTACCCTTGAACCTATATTCAATGGTATGCCGGAAGACGTTACCGAAGAGAATATGCAGGCACGCATAAGAGGTTCTTTGTTGATGGCAATAAGTAATAAGACAGGTGCTATACTATTGAACACAAGCAATAAGAGTGAAGCTGCTGTGGGTTATGGCACATTGTATGGCGACAGCTGTGGTGCATTGTCGGTGATTGGCGACTTGTACAAAACAGAAGTTTACGAACTTGCCGAATACATAAATCGCGACGAAGAACGTATACCTCGCAATACTATAGAAAAAGCTCCATCGGCCGAACTACGTCCCGATCAGAAAGACAGCGATTCGTTGCCCGACTACAACGAACTTGATGCTATACTTTCTATGCTTATAGAAGACGAAATGTGTTTTGAAGAGATATGTGAAGAAGGTTTTGAACCGGCAACAGTAGAACGTATACTTAAAATGGTAAAAAACAACGAGCACAAACGTTTGCAAACAGCACCGGTGCTTAAGATTTCGCCTATGACATTCAGATTGGATAGAAAAATGCCTATTGCGTAAAACGACACAGTATATAATATAATGTAAGAAAAAGAGCAACCCGATAAATATAGGTTGCTCTTTTGTTTTTGGTTGATGTGTTGCCAAAGCCTACTGAGGGTCTACATCTATGATGATGCGTAACTGCGAATAATTTTTCATATTGCAGATGTTGGCTATAATCTCGTTTATTTCTTTTTTTGCGGCAGCTATGGCTTCGCTTTTTTCAAAACGTATCTGTATATCTTTTAGATAAAAGTTTTGTATACGCGACACCGATGGATATTCCGGTCCTAGTACTCTGTTAGCAAACAATGTTCGTAATTTTTGTGCCAATAGTGCAGCCGCTTCGTTTACGGTGTTCTCGTTTTTGTGTTTTACCGTTATGCGGATAAGTTTGAAAAATGGTGGATATCTAAATACCCTACGCTCTGTTATTTGGCTTTTATACATCGATAGGTAGTTGTTGTCTATCACATCGCGTATCACTTGGTGGTAGGGGTTGTAGGTTTGTATTATCACTTTTCCGCGTTTTCCGTGTCGGCCGGCACGACCACTTACCTGTGTCATTTGCTGAAAGCTGCGTTCGAACGAGCGGAAGTCGGGAAACGAAATCATATTATCTGCACTTAGTATCCCTACTATGCTCACATTGTCGAAATCCAAGCCTTTTGTTATCATTTGTGTACCTACCAGTATGTCGATGTTGCGGTCTTCAAAGTCTGACAATATTTCCAGGTATTTCTTTTTCTGTGTTGTCGAGTCCAGGTCCATGCGCGCTATCTTGGCATTGGGAAAAAATATCTCCAAATCTTCTTCTATTTTCTCTGTTCCAAAGCCTTTCATCTTTACGGCAGTCGAATGGCATGCGGGGCATTCGGTGGGTATGGGTATAGAGTATCCGCAGTAGTGGCAACGCAAACTATTTGTGCTTTTGTGGTATACCAACGATACGTCGCAGTGTTTGCATTCTGGCACATGGTGGCATATATCGCATTCCAAACGTAGCGAAAAGCCACGACGATTTTGGAATAGTATTATTTGTTCTTTGTTGTCGAGGGCTTCTTGTATGTTGTCCAATAGAAATTTGCTGTAGTGCAGTTGAATTTCTTTTTTCCTTGCAGCTTCTTTCATATCCACACACAGCACTTCGGGCATAAGTAAACCGCCAAAGCGTTTGTCCATGGTGGCCAAGTCGTATTTCTGATTTTCTGCGTTGTAGAACGACTCTATCGACGGGGTGGCCGAGCCAAGCACTGTTTTTGCTCCAAAAAGATGTGCAAGATATATGGCCGAATCTCTACCGTTGTAGCGTGGGGCAGGTTCGTATTGTTTGTAGGAGCTGTCGTGCTCCTCGTCTACTATTACCAATCCTAAATTCTGAAAAGGTAAAAATATTGCCGAACGTGCTCCCAATAGTATCTGGTAGCCATCGTTTTCGGCAAATATGGTTTTGTTCCATACTTCGGCACGTTCGTTTGTCGAGAATCTGGAATGGTATACGCCTACTTTGTTGCCAAAGTATTTGCGTAGTCGGTTTATTATTTGCGAGGTCAGTGCTATCTCCGGCAGTAGATACAGCACTTGTTTGCCTTGCTTTATGGTATCGGCTATAAGTTTTATGAATACCTCTGTTTTTCCACTCGATGTCACTCCGTGTAGCAGTGCCACATTCTTGCCATCGGCGTTGGATATGGTGTTTATGCTTGCTTGCTGTTGTTCGCTGAACTTTATGTCGTCCACGCTACCGGTGGCTTCGCCATCTATCAGGCGGCTTTCGGTATGTTCCTCTTCTACAAGTATTCCATTGCGAATAAGGGTCTGTATTGCCGATGCCGACAGGTCTTTGTTTTGCGAAAGCTGCTTTTTGGCAATGGCTGTCTTGCCAAAGTTGGATAGTTGGAAAAATGCCAGCAATACGCTGAGTTGCTTTTGGGTAGTGGCTTTTTTCTCTAAGGTGTCGAACAGCTCTTTCATTTTTTTGTCGTCGTCTTTGTATTCTGCCGACAGCGACAAATATGTCACCTTTTTGGGTATGTAACGCTGCTTTATCTCCTCTTCCATCATTATTATTTTCTTTTCTATCATTGTCTTTAGCAAAGGAAATATTTTCTGATAGCCTGTTACGTTTGTTATTTCGGAGATAGAAAGCGTACTTTTTTGAGCCAGCGCTTCAAGTATTTTGATTTCGGCGGCTGTAAGGTTGCTGTATTCGCCACAAAAGTCGGGGTGTATGGTTATGGCCGATTCGCTTGCCAATCGGAATGCCGATGGCAAGGCCACTGCCATCACATCGCCTACACAACACATGTAGTAGGATGCCATCCATTCCCAAAACTTAAATTGTGTTTCGCTTACTATGGGGTCGAAATCCAAGATGGAAAGTATGTACTTAGTAGTGTACGACGGCACTGTTTGATGCACTCTTCGTACCAATGCCGAGTATAGTTTTTTTTGTCCAAATTGTACTACCACACGTTGCCCTACGGCAATATGTTCGTTGTATTCAAACGGAACGCGATAGGTATAATACTCCGGAAGGTGTAGGGGTACTACCACGTCCACAAAATACGTTATGCGTTCCGTTGGTTGTGTCATATAATATATATCGTTTTATATGGTTGCTATTCCCACTGCTTATTCTTCGGGAAGTGTAGTTTTTTCGAATGTCATCAACACGTTGTCGTTGTGCAAAAGTTCCAGTTTGTTGCCATCTATTTTGTAGGCATTCACTTTGTTTAGGTTCGACAAAAACATGTCTTCCAATTCCATTTCGTTGTCAGGACAAGCCATCTTGGTGGCTCCCATACCCGAAAAACTAAGTTGTCCGGCTTTAGGTTCTTCGTACGAACCAAAGAAACGATTGCAACCGGCATGGCCGTTTACACTTTTGGCTTCGGGGTTGAATTGTATGTATACAATACGAGAGTCTTCGCCAAAGGTTATTTTTTTGCTTTTTATGGATTGTAGTCCCCATACTGTTTCGGCATTAAGCTCTTGTTTTGCGGCTGTTTCGCCCGACTTGGAGCTGCATTTGCACGAAAATAGCAAACAAGCTGTGCATGCTAGCATAAAAATTTTTTTAATCATCGTTGTTTTGTATCTATTTGTTTTTATAAAATATTATTGTTTTCTCCCATTGGATTTATAATAACAGAATTTTTCTTGTTTTGGTATATCGCACCAGATAAAATTCTGCTCTTGTTGTTGTAGGGTGCTCTTTGTTCAATACATTTTATGTCGTTCTAAAGTATTGAAGAAAGGCTACTTTTGGGGATTTGTAGTGTTGTAAATACTACAAGTAGGGGTAGGAAAGTGGTAGCGTAGCAGATTGCTTTTTGATAGCTGCGTTGTGGGTGCAAAATTGCATCACGATGCAGATAGTGTCTGCATCGTGATGTAGTGGATTTTTTATCGCGATGAAATTTGAACTGCATCGCGATGGAAATTTATAGGTATAGGAGATGGCAAAAATGGCGGTATACCGTAGTGCCGATAACACCCGGGTGTCGTGCTGATGACGATATACTGTGAATAATGCAAACTATATACTGTAAAAAAGACGGAGGTAAAGCATATTTTTTACAATGGGTATACAATATTTTTTAATTTTCTGCATTATATAAAACAATCCTTATTGGAGGCGCTTTATACATATATATGATGTGCTATGTATGGCCTGTTTGGCAGATGGATAAAGCAAAGGATATTTCAATTTTTAAAATACACAAGCTATGTACGTTTTAGACAAAGAGAAGGAAGAAAAAGAAATACAAGCAAAATATGATGAGCTTATAGAATTGTGCCGAGTAAAAGGTGTGCTTTTGTCGGGCGAAGAAAGTATTATTTATCGAGCATTTACTATAGCCAAAAATGCCCATGCCAGCATGCGAAGAAAATCCGGCGAGCCTTATATTTTTCATCCGCTCAGTGTTGCCATCATAGCTGTTCAAGACATAGGTTTGGGTGCTACAGGTGTGGTATGTGCTTTGCTGCACGACGTGGTAGAAGATACCGATACTACGCTTAGCGACTTGGATATGATTTTTGGACCTCGTGTGGCTCGTATTATCGACGGACTTACAAAGATTGATAATATATTTGACACGCAAACACAATCCATACAAGCCGAAAACTTCAAGAAGATTCTTTTGGCTATGGCCGACGATGTGTATGTGATATTTTTGAAGTTGTGCGACCGACTTCACAACATGCGTACATTAGACTCTATGCCATCGGCAAAGCAGCTTATCATTTCGTCCGAAACTCAATACTTGTACATACCTATTGCACATCGTTTGGGGCTATACTCTATAAAAACCGAACTCGAAGAGTTGGTAATGAAATATACCAACCCGTCGGCATACAATCACATCAAAGAACTTGTGGAAGCAACCCAAGGCCACCGCGAAACCTTTATCGAGGACTTTAGCAAGTCGATTCGCGAACTGCTAGACAAACGCGAATATAAGTATGTGCTAAACGGAAGGGTGAAATCCATATACTCTATTTGGCGAAAGATGGAGCAGAAGCGTGTGGATTTTGAAGAGATATACGATATATTTGCAATACGCATAATAATAGATGTGCCTTTGGAAGTAGAAAAAGAAGAGTGCTTTAAGATATATTCCCTTATCACGTCGCTGTTCCACCCCAATCCGGAACGTTTTAGAGATTGGATAACAGTGCCAAAAGCCAACGGATACGAATCTATACACACCACGGTGATGACTCCTTCGGGACGATGGGTAGAGGTACAGATACGAAGCAAACGCATGGACGTGATAGCCGAAAAGGGTATGGCTGCACACTTCTTGTACAAAGAAGGATTGTCTAAAGACGATGTACAAAGTAATGTGGCAGACAACTGGTTGTCGCAGATAAGGGAGATTTTGGAAAACAACGACCATAATGCTCTCGACTTTGTCGACTACTTCAAACAAAGTCTATATACCAAAGAGATATATCTGTTTACACCTAAGGGAAAAATGATTACGTTGCCGGCAGGCTCTACCGTTATAGATTTTGCTTTTGCCATACACACGCAGTTGGGCTTGTCCTGCATGGGTGCCAAAGTAAATGGTAAAGTAGTGGGATGCAAACAAGTGCTGAAAAGCGGCGAGCAGGTACAGATATTATCCTCGCGAAAGGTGTTGCCGGAAGAAAGCTGGGTAGATGTGGCAAAAACACAGCGTGCCAAAGGCGAGATTAAAAAGTATTTTAGAGTACAGAAAAGGAAATACGCACTTGAAGGTAAAAACAAGCTGAACCGTATACTCAGAGAGATAAACATGGAGCTTACCGCTGCTGTGTTGGGCGATTTGCGTGTAAGTTTAAACATAGAAACAGACCTTGAACTATACTACCAATTAGCTAAAGATATTATAGTAGAACAAGATGTAGTAAGATGTTTGGTTAAAACTCCTAAGCCTAAAAAGTCTCCATTGTTGGTGTTGGCTTCGCCATTCAAGTATTTGTTCCGTCCGCTTACATCGAGTAGCGGAAAACAAGGTGCCGACAATAGCGACATCAACGAGAAGTATCATAACAATATAAGTAATATTCTCCTCGATCAAAAATACGAACACAACAAGATATTGATAGCCGACTGTTGTACTCCTATACAAGGCGACGACGTAGTAGGCTTTATCGACGACGATAAGATTGTAGTGCACCGCACCAACTGCCAGAAGGCTATGGACCTATTGGCTACACAAAAAAACCGTGTGGTAAAGGCTAAATGGAGAAAAGGTGAGGTAGTCTCGTTCCTTGTAGGTATACAGATAGTGGCTATAGACCGAAAGGGATTGCTACAAGACCTTACACGATTAATATCGCAAGAGTTAGACCTTAATATTAGAGGTATTACTTTCGAAACCAGTCAAGGTGTGGGAAACGGCATTATAATGGTATATGTAAACGATACCGACAGTTTGAACGGCTTGATACAAAAGATACAATCGTTGGAAGGTGTCGAGTCGGTAAGGAGAATATAAAACTACGATACTTGCAGGCTGCTATTGCAGCACTTGGTGCAACACATAGTGCGATTGGAAGTTACCCATAGTGTCGAAGTGTGTTTTGTAGTAGTCTATCAGGCTTTTTAGCAGTGCATTTCGTTGTTGGAAAGGTGGTTGTTGGGTGATGTAGTGGTTGCTCATATATTGGTGTAGCACCAGACTCTGTTCGGCATCAAGCAGACATTTGGTGTCGGCGAAGGCACTTGGAACGCCTACAAACTCCCCTTCGTTTAGGTTGAACAACGGTTGCGAAACACTATAGTTGTTTAGAGGTTCTATGCCTAGATATCTGGCTGTTTCCAGCATAAATGTTATTGGAAAGCTTGCTATATTTGTTTCCATGCTGTCTAGCATATCTACCGAACGGGCAATGTGGTTGAACATGGCTTGGTTGGGTTCTTCTTCGCGAACGGTTTTGTATAGCAGTTCTGTCATAAAGAATATTATTGCTGTCTTGCTACAGTCGATAGGGATAGAGTTCCATTGTTTGGCAGGCTTTAGTTCCTTTATATATTGTATCTCGCTTTTGGCATTGTGGTAGTAGGCAATGTCTACATACGACAATGGTTGCAGCATATTCTGTTTGTTTCGCCCTTTGGCACTGCGTACCCCTTTCACTATGTACGACTGTATGCCTGCATGCCATGTAAACACCTTGGCTATTACACTCGTTTCGGAATATGGTGTTGTTTTAAACACAAACCCTTTTGTTGTTGCCAGCATTGTGTTATGTAGTATTTATTTTATAAATAATATTTTAGCCACCGATTGGTTTTTGCCGTATTGGTCCGAAGCAAATACATAGTACACGCCTGTTGCTACACGTTCGCCATGTTGGTTTTTGCCGTTCCATATTGCTTGTCCGCCATGTGCTTGAGTGCTGAACACTACCTTGCCGGCCACATCGGTAATGTGTACCAATGCATTTCGGGTAAAGCCTTTTATGGCTATGTCGCCGTTGTAGTCGGGGTGTACAGGATTTGGAAAAGCATAAATCTCGCTATTTGGTTTCGATGTTGCATAGGTGGCAGTGCTTCTATATGATACTAGTCCGTTGTCGGTGCCTATAAACACTTCGCCTGTTTCAGGTGCTATGCCTATGGCTGTAATCTTGTTTGATGGCAGTGGGCTGTTGTCTTCCGAAAAGTGTGCCAACTGTTCCAATCCATTTTCCGATATTAGGAATACTCCTCCCGATGCAGTACCTATCCATTTGCGGTTGGCACCATCGACGGCTATGGCGGTAACGTTTTCGTAGGCCAATAGATATTCTACTTTGCCGTCTTCGCTATATAATATGTTGTTACATGTTATTGCCGACATTTGTCCGTTGCCCCCATTCTTAAATGCATTGCCCATATTGTATATTACTTTTATCCCCTTGTCGGTGCCTATCCACAACTCGTTGGTGTGGTCTTGCACCAAACAGTTTACCACCGACGACTCTAGCTTGCTGCCATTGTTTGGGTGTATGTATGCTATGCGGTCGTCGCCATCGTGTACATATATCTTGTTGCCTTGTCCGTAAAACCATTTGTAGCCGTACATGCTGTCTATTACCAAATGGTATATCTCGTCGGTAACGGTGGGGTAAGTGTTTATGGCTTCCCATGTTCCGTCTTTACGGCGTACCACTAGTCCGTTTTCTCTTAGCGAGTTTGTAAACCATACGTTTTTGTAAGCATCGGCTGCACATGCTCCCACTCGCAACGATCTATAGTCGCCATCGGTATAGGCGGTAAGCACATTGTTGGTATTGTTTTCGTTGTATAGATTAATGGCGGTGTTGTTTTCTATCTCAAGCACTCCGTTGCGCCACGATGCTGCATACATTTTCTTTTTGTTGGCAGGGTCTACCACCACATCTAGCACGTTCCACGAGGTGTCTTTGCTCATACTGCCGTTTAGGTTGGTCCATTCGTTGTTTTGAAATGTGGCTACGTTGGCTTCTACAAAATAGTCGCCTCTTCTACTGCCCGGCGATAGTATCACTCCGTTGCCATAACCCGATAGGTTATACACGTCATCGGTGCGTGGTCCCGATGGTTTTAGGTTGTCGGTATTTTTCTTTTTGTAGTCGGGAAAAATTATCATTCCTGCCCATTCATGTGCTATGACAAGTTTGTTGTCGTGGTCTAGTGTGGCATGTTGTGCTTCCATAACAAACCAATCTTCGTTCGAGTTCGTAACTTCTGCAACGGTAGTCAGGTCGCTATTGTATATGCACACTTTGTTGTATTCCGATATTATGAGTTTGTTTTCGGCTGCTTCTACCGATTTTATATTGCCACTAATCCAAGGAGTAAACTCGCTAAACGTTGTGCCAACGTATATGGTACTGCTGTCTGCGGTATGGCGTACAGTCGCCATTAGTTTGTCTGAAAATACTTTTAGTTGAGATACTGTTTGTTTTCCCACTGCCGATGTCGAGTCTATAGTCCAGTTGGTACTTATGTTTGGAAATTGGTTTTGTTTGTCTATATACATCATTCCGCTGTCGGTTGCAGCTACAATGTTTAGTGGTGTAAATGCTATGTCGTTTATCTTTAGATAAGTGCCGTTCTCGCCAAGGTAGTATACGTCGGCTATTTCTTTTCGTGATATGTCTATAACTACTATTCCAAAACCGCAAGCCAAGTAGGCTTTTCGGTTGTAGAAGTTTATGTTGTATATTGCTTTGTCGCCACTTATCTCTTTACGTTTTATATCGGATATGTTGTATATTACGTCGTTTATCAGTAGGTCTATGTTCGAGTTGTTGTAGGCTATCAGCATACATTTTGTTTTGCTGTCGTATGCCATGTTGCTTATCCCCACGTCCGATAGTCCGTCGGTTTTGGAGTATTTTATCATTATTTGTTCCTCGGTGTCGTAGTAGAAAAGTCCGTATTTTGCCTGACCATATATGCGTCCGTCGGCAGGTACTATCTTGTAAAGTTTGTCGTACGAGAAATGATTACGCCATTTGCCCAAGCCTATGTTTTGCGAAAAACAGCATGTACAAATGCCGAGTGTTATGATGAGGAAAAGGTGTTTTTTCATTGTTGTAAAGTTTTTCTATGCATGATAAATAACTATAAACAGCGGTTTTTATTTCGTTTGTATGTCTAAAAATAGCTGTTGGCTGTTTGCTGTGAATATTAGAGAGTGGTGTATATAATAAAAGAAGGCAACCCTATGTATATATTAGGATTGCCTTCAAGAAAATGAAAAATACGCTTAATGATTATTTAATAATCTTTACACTTCTGTTTATAAAGTTAGTCAGAGCTTCGCCCTTTAGTAATCCGTTAGATAGCAATGCAAGGTCGGTAAGTTGGTGTACCAACTCTTTTTGGTGATCTTGATCACTATCTGCAAGTATCTCTGTCATAAGTGGGTGGTTTATGTTTACTACCAAATTGTACGACTCCGGTAGTTCTCCATAAAACGACATTCCACCTCCGCCCATCATCGACATTTCTTTGTAGCGACGCATAAACTCGTTTTGGGTTATCATCATAGGACTGTCGGTTTCTTCTAGGCTTTCAAGCACAACAGTAAATTTACCTTTGTCTATCTCGTTTTCTATTATAGGTTTTAGTTTATCTTGTTCTTCTTTCGAAAGTTTTTCAGGAATGCTGTCTTCTTTTGGTATTAGTTTTTCTACCACATCGCTGTCTACGCGTACAAAACGGGTTTCTTTCCATTTTTGTTCCAACATATTTACAAAGTGGTTGTCAAGCACAGTGTCCATTACAAGCACGTCGTAGCCTTTTTCTTTAGCTTTGGCTATGTAGGCGTGTTGCTCTTCTACGTTGGTAGCATATAGGCACACAAGCACTTTGTCTTTGTCTTTTTGCAAAGGTTCTATCTTGCTTTTGTAGTCTTCGAAAGTGAAGTATTTGTTTTCTGTGTTTTTAAGTAGAGCAAACTTTTCGGCGCGATCGTAGAACTTTTCTTCCGACAACATACCATATTCTATAAATATTTTTATGTCGTCCCATTTAGCTTCAAAGTCTTCGCGGTTGTTTTTGAAAAGCTCTTCCAATTTGTCGGCAACTTTTTTGCTTATGTGCGACGATATTTTCTTCACGTTGCTATCGCTTTGCAAATACGAACGCGATACGTTTAGTGGAATATCCGGCGAGTCTAACACACCATGCAACAACATCAAGTATTCAGGCACTACACCTTCTACCGAGTCGGTAACAAACACTTGGTTGCAGTACAACTGTATTTTGTTGCGGTTGGGGTCCATGGTACGTTTTACTTTTGGAAAGTAAAGAATACCGGTCAAATTAAATGGATAGTCTACGTTTAAATGAATTTGGAACAATGGGTCTTCAAAGTTCATTGGATATAGTTCGTGGTAGAACTTTTTGTAGTCTTCGTCGGTAAGGTCGGCGGGTTTCTTTTTCCAAGCAGGGTCGGTGTCGTTTATTATTCTTTGACGTTTCTTTTCCACTTGTTTAGGCTCGCCTTTGTCGTCTTTTTCTGTTTCCGATGCTTCCCAATAGCTTTCTTCGCCAAAGCTTATAGCCACAGGCATAAAACGACAGTATTTTTTCAACAAATCCAATATTCTGTTTTCTTCCAAAAATTCTTTCGAGTCTTCGGAAATGTGCAAAATAATGTCGGTACCACGTTCTGTTTTGTCTATCTCTTTCATGGTGTATTCAGGCGAACCATCACACATCCATTCCACTGCCACAGCATCGGTATACGATTTTGTTCTTATCTCTACTTTGTCGGCTACCATAAATGCCGAATAAAATCCCAATCCAAAGTGTCCTATAAGGTTTTCCGATACATTTTTGTATTTTTCCAAAAAGTCTTCGGCACCCGAGAAAGCTATTTGATTGATGTATTTTTCTACTTCGGCTTGGCTCATACCTATACCACGGTCGCTGATTATAAGTTTGCCGTCCTCTATTTTTATATGTATTGTTAGGTCGCCAAGTTCTACATTAGCTTGTCCCATCGATACCAATGCTTTTAGTTTTTGTGTAGCATCAGTAGCGTTCGATACTAATTCGCGTAGAAATATTTCGTGGTCAGAGTATAAGAATTTCTTTATTACAGGAAATATATTTTCCGTTTGTACATTAATGTTACCTTTCATTTGTTGCAATTGTTTTTCTAAAGGGTTTTACACTTATTTTTCTTTTCAGTTATTTATTTGGTTATCTCAAAAGTTGAAGACAATGATTATAACAACAAATATTGTGCCAAATTGGTCGTTGCAGTCAAAATGTCAGTTTCTTTGTTTGTTTTAGGTCAATAAGGCATGGTGTGGTGTGTCGTTTTGTCTTTTTTTTTGATGCTTTATATATTATGCTAATTGGTGAGCTTTTCTCAAAAGAAGTCGGCTGCCTACTCGTGTTCCCGACATTGCATCTTATGTTGTTATTATCCGACACCTTCAATTGTATATGTCATAAAATACTATATCTTTAGCTGTAATTCGGCCCCAAAAAGTCTGTTGTTTTTTATTTGCTCTTCTTCGTTTTCTACATTGTGGGTATAATAAGAGGATATCGGTCTGTTCTAACCACAAAACTCCAAGTCGTTTTCGGATCTAAACTCTTGTTGCAAGTGGAGTTGTGTCTGCAACCTGCCAACCGGTATTATTGCAATTGTCAAAACAATATTTCTCTTTAGTGTATAAACTAAAATTGTGTTTACCAATTAAAAGTTGATTGGTAATAATGTATAAACACTACATTCATATACAACACAAAGTACGCTAAATTTATTCGGATATGTAGGCGTATGCATAATTATGTTAGGCAACTTCAAAAATTGCTTTGCAAGTGATTTGCGGAATTTTCTTGAGAAGATTTCTATTTCTTTTGATTGAGTATAGCAGGCTATACGATTGAAAAAGAAATAGAAAGATTCCAAGAAAAAACGTAAAGCACGCAAAAGTTCTTTTGTTACATGATAATATTTCAGAGGACGCGGAATTTTTAGAAGTTGCCGTTAGTAAAGTTTTCCATTTTCATCCATTTTCATTCTGATATGAAATTTCCCATCTTCATAATAAGATATAATTCTTATAAAAGGTAGCCAAAAATCACCGTCTTCTTCCATTCCTATAGTGTCGTCCTCTATTTTGGGTTCTTCCGAAACACATCTAAGTTTAAGTGTCTTATCTGTTTTTTCCAATAATCCATGAATAGTACTTCCATAATACGGCTGGTGTGGAATGCGGATTATATATTTATTATACATTATTATTATCAAACTATCTTTCACAGATGATAATATTACTGCATTGTTGTAGAAATTACCTGTATCTCGCATAAAATGGAAAAAATCTCCAAGTCCTGAAAATTTAGATACAATAATAGAACAACTATCCGGCGAAATTTCTATTCCTCTCTGCTTTTCAAGATACAACATAGTATCTATTATATCAAAAAATGATTTCTCTTTAATGGTATAAAGAGGAATATCGCAGTAAGTAGTGTCGATTTTTTGTGAATACAATCTGAATGATGAAACCATTATGATTATCAAAAATATAAACTTTCTCATTTTTATTTTATTATTTATTGTTGTAACTCTATGAACTTTTGTCTGTAGGAAACCGGAAACCTTTGTTTCGATAATTTTAAAATTAATTCATTGTAATATGTGAAATAGAATCCATGTATTCAATATAAAATATAGAATCAATCGGACCTATTATTACTTCTTTTTTTTGTATCAATAACCCAGTATAATTTTTTTGTATCATATAAATAATTGTAAGTTCAAACGATTTTTTCTTTGTGTTTTTGTTATAATACAAATTCATCTATCAATGATGACAATTTTACATCTTTTCTGGTTCCTATACCATAATAAAGACATCGGGATAGTTCTTGTTTTGCTTGTTCGTCTCCATTTAGGGCTGCCAAAAAATAATAATGATATGCTTTTTGTTTGTCTTTCTGAACACCATTGCCCAATTCATAACAGACCGCTATGTCTGACAAGGCGTCTTTATATAATGTAAAATTATTTTCCGGTCCTCCTTGAATGGCATTCTGAAGAAGTGAAAACCCCTTTTTATAGTTTTTCCTTACATGAAAACCATTCAAATACCATGTGGCCAAAGCATATGATGCTTTTTTGTTGCCTAATCTTATGGATTCGTTTAACAGATGAAGAACATCATGATAATTGCAATCATCTTGTTTGGCAAGGTGTAATGCTTTATAATATAATTTGTCTCCTTTTGCCATTGTTGTAAAATTACCCCGTTGGTTAAATTAAAATCCTTTCGTTTTTCAATATAAAAGTTATGTACATCAATTAGATACAAATTGGATATGCTGCATAACTTTTATGCAAAGTACGGAAAATTTATCGAGATTTACAAGTGTTTATCAAAAGACTGTTGGCATTTCTATAATAATTTATGTGATTAACGAGGTTGTAATGAAAAATAGTAAAACAACCCGTTGGATGAATTAAATTGTTTATATTTACTTAGATAAAAAGTTGTGTATATCAATTATTTTTCGTATTTTTATAGTGTTAATCAATTAAATACAAATAAAAGATATATGCACAACTTTTGTACAAAATACGGAAAAATTCTAGATATATGCAAACCCTTCTCGTAAAATTTAGTAAAGGTAATTTCTAAAATTGCTTTGCAGGTGATTTGCGGAATTTTCTTAGAAGAGACGTGCCGCGGTGCGTCTTTACAATATTTTGACCTATCACAGCTGGCTATGCGACCCCAAAAGAAATAGAAAGATTTCGGCAAAAAAACGCAACGTTGCGATTAAGCGAGCAAAGAGCAATGCCCAAGCATTAGCTCTTTCGAGCGATAGCAACATCGACGAAGTCAACCACGCAAAAGTTTCAAAGAACAGTCTTTTGTTTATCCGAAACGTGGAATTTTTAGTAGTTGCCTTACAGAGAAGCAGCTTTTGAGAAGTAATGTTTCTCTCTTGAGATTTATTCTTTCTCATGAGAGATTCAATGTTTCTC
>JAFZDP010000010.1 GCA_017561155.1 Bacteroidales bacterium
AATCGCAACGTTGCGTTTTTTTCCGAAATCTTTCTATTTCTTTTTCAATCGCATAGCCCGCTATGCTCAATCAAAAGAAAGTAGAAATCTTTCTAGCAAAATTCCACAAATCACTTGCAAAGCAATTTTTAGAAGTTGCCTAAAGATATTGTATCTGTCAAAAAAGATAGAGGGAAACTGTATTGAGTATAGTGCTTTTTTTAAGGTGAAATTAAACTTGATAGAAACAAAACTACCTACGAATGAGTTGTTAGAGGTGTAAAAATATCTGTGTAAACATGAATGTTTTGCCGGATATGCCGAAAAACTTCTAACTATGAAACTGCTAAATGAACATTTTAAGGTACGAATGTTTAGAATACTATTTTGTGTTGTGTTTATTTTCTGTGCCATTGCAGAAAATGTTGCTGCACAAAACCATTTTTTAGGAGCCGATGTGCGATATGGACATATTTTGTGCAACGATGCAAAAGCCAGGATGCATATAAACTCACCCGAGAAAGGGGTATCTGTCTATTGGGGATATAATTTTGAGGGCGGCGATTATTGGCATTCTTTTTGGAAAAATCCGTCGTTTGGGGTGGAGTTGTCGTGCGATGCTATCGATAATGCTATAATAGGTAATCGTTTCGGAGTGTTATTTTTTATACGTCCGTCTATCTATAAGTCGAAGAGTCTGGTGCTTGATGGTTTTATGGGATTAGGTTTATCTTACTTTTCCCGGATTCATAATCCTTATACAAATCCGGACAATATTTATATTGGTTCGCATTTAAATGCATTGATTAATTTTGGATTTCAGACGAGCTGTTTTGTTACCGATCATTTGGCGTTGTGTGCAGCAATAAAATTTAGTCATTCGTCGAATGGGCAACTTATGCGACCAAATAATGGTCTTAATCTGTTGCAATTCGAATTAGGTGCCGAGTATTATATACGCAAATACAAATACGCAGTGGCAGAGGTGGATAAAGACAGAACAAAAGCCAATGGAATAAATGTGTCGTTGTCGCCGGCAATAGCACATTCGTTGTACGACAGACGTCATTATTTTTCGGCAGCTGTTTCGGTAGCTTATTCGCGTAGATTTCATCCATGTTTTTCGTATGGGTTGTCGTGCGATTTTATGTATAATGGCACAAATATTACCTCGCCTTATTCTGAAGGCAGACTGTCTGAAAACTTCAGCCAAGGATTTGCCGCTACTTTCGAATGTAGATGGGATGCTGTGGCTTTGAGAATGGCTTTGGGTGCGTATATATGGCATGGCAAATATCAGAAATTGCCATACTACGAACGTGTAGGCTTGTTTTACTATTTAGGAAAAACGAAAAGTCAGTATGTAGGTGTTTCGATAAAAGCACATGCCGCAAGTGCCGAATATATAGAATGGACATACGGTATCAGGTTGGGAAATTTCTGAAAATTTCACGTTTCAGTAAATCAGAAGGATGCTGTGCTTTAGGGAGGTCTTTTGGGTTTTGTTTCAATAATATATCCCTTGTTGTCGACAAGTAGGATGCTATGCTCGATAAAAAGAAAGGACAAATCTTGTCAAAGAAATTTGATGAATTGGTTGCAAAGCTATTATTAAATAGAACCGATAGGTATAAATTATTTGAAAACTCCGTTATTTTTCTGTACCTTTGCAGTAGAAAAATATTTATAGATAATAGTATAAACTATTGATATATAACATTAAAAAGGAAAAGACGACTAATGATAAATAAAATAAAACTACTTGCCGAAAGGTATTACACCGAAATAATAGAAGCACGCAGGTATTTGCATCAGCATCCCGAATTGTCGCAACAAGAGTTTGGAACTATGGAATATGTGGCAAACAAGTTGCGTTCGTTTGGCATAGAACCCAGAGTTGGTGTTGCCAAAACAGGCGTGTCGGCAATTATAAAGGGGAACAATCCGGATAGCTATTGTGTGGCTTTGCGTGCCGACTATGATGCTTTGCCAATAAAGGAATGTACAGGTTTGGCTTTTAGTTCGGAAAACGATGGCGTTATGCATGCTTGTGGTCATGATATGCATACTGCGTCGCTGTTGGGTGCCGCCAAGATATTGGCAGATATTAAAAACGAGATAGAAGGTTCGGTTATGCTTATCTTTCAGCCATCGGAAGAGATGTATCCGGGTGGTGCATATATGATGATGGAAGATGGGTTGTTTAGCGAAGTAATGCCCGACGAAATTTTTGCTTTCCACTGTTTGCCCGAAATGGATTGCGGACGTATAGGAATGAAAAAGGGAAAATATATGGCTTCGACCGACGAACTTTATCTTACCGTAAAGGGTAGAGGAGGACATGGCGGTACTCCCAATTTAAACATAGACCCTATTGTTATTGCATCGAATGTTATAGTGGCAATGCAGCAGATAGTAAGTCGCAATGCCGATCCTATGATGCCTACTATACTTTCGTTTGGAAAGATGATGGGCGAGGGGCGTACAAATATTATACCCGACGAGGTGAAGATAGAAGGAACAATACGAACCTTTAGCGAAGAGTGGCGACTTGAAGCTCATAAGAGAATAACATCAATAGCACAAGGAGTGGCTGAAGGTATGGGAGGAAGCTGCGATGTGTTTATCGACTTCGGGTATCCATATTTGGTGAACGACGACGATACTACACAAAATACTTTCGACAACGGTGTAGAGTATTTTGGAGATAGTAAAGTAGAATGGTTAGAACAACGTATGACTGCCGAAGATTTTGCTTTCTTTGCACAGAAAATACCGGCTTGTTATTTCCGTGTGGGTACACATATAAAAGATACTCCTATAACAAATCTTCATAGGCCAAACCTTATGATAGACGAAAAATCGATAGAGTACGCTATGGGATTTATGGCATACAATGCCGTGAAAGCCTTGGAAAAAAAAGATAAAGAGATAACAGATAAATAGTAACAAACAAAAAATACATTAAACAAGATGAAGCGAATACTTATTGCACTGCTAATAGCAGTATTTTCGGTTCCTACCTTTGCCGATGAAGGTATGTGGATACCAATGTTGCTGAAACGCAACGAAGCTGATATGCAACAAAAGGGAATGAAAATATCGGCCGATGATATTTATAGTATCAACCAAGCATGCTTAAAAGATGCTATAGTTCTTTTTGGAAGTGGTTGTACCGGCGAATTTGTATCAGACCAAGGATTGTTGTTTACCAATCACCACTGTGGCTATTCGTTTATAGCTCGTAATAGTACGTTGGAACATAACTATCTTGCCAATGGTTTTTGGGCAAAATCGTTTGAAGAAGAAATACCTTGTGTAGGCCTTACCGTGACTCGTTTGGTGCGTATGGAAGATGTTACCGAACAAGTGTTGAAAGGCGTAGAAGACAAAATGAGCGAAGCTGAACGCGAAAATGTGATAGCTGCCAATATAAAAACTGTTACAAAAAAAGCAACAGAAGGCACTCACTATTCGGCAATAATAAAACCTTTCTACTACGGAAACCAATATTTTATGTATGTCAACGAAGTGTTTACCGATGTTCGTATGGTAGGTACACCTCCTTCAAACATAGGTAAGTTTGGTGGCGATACCGACAACTGGATGTGGCCACGCCATACCGGCGACTTTTCGGTGTTTAGAGTGTATGCCGGAAAAGATAACAAACCGGCCGACTATTCGGCAGACAATGTTCCATACAAACCATTACAACATTTGACTATATCGCTTAAAGGTGTAGAAGAAAATGATTTTACATTTGTGTTTGGTTATCCGGGAACAACAAATCGTTATGCTACTTCGCAAGCAGTAGATTTGGCAGCAAATGTTACCAATCCTGTTCGTATCGACTTAAGAACAATACGTTTGAACCACTACAACAATGCTATGAACCAAGATGCGGCTCAACGTCTTAAATATTCGTCGAAAGTAGCATCTATAGCAAATGGTTGGAAAAAATGGCAAGGCGAATCGTTGGGTATAAACAGACTTGACGGTGTGGAAAAGAAACAAGAATTTGAAAAGAGATTCCAACAATGGGCAAACAACAATCCTATGTACAAAGATGTGTTGCCAAGTATGGAGAAAAACTATGCTATACTTAAAAGCATAGAACTAAACAATACTTACTTCAACGAAGCTGTACGAGCATCGGACTTTATGGGACGTGCTGCTACTCTGTTAACATTGGCAAATACTACAAACGATTCGTTGATAGAAGCTAGAAAGAATGCTTTCATAAAACAAAATGAAACATACTTTAAAGACTTTGACAAACACTCTATAGTAGATCGTGCTATATTTATAGAAACATTTACATATATGTGTAAAGCAGGCTTTGGCGGTTTTGTAGCCAACAAAGATGTTGATATAGCTACTATAGAAGAGATGTTGGGTAAGATATATGACAAATCTGTTCTTACATCGGAAAAGAATATAATGAAACTTTTGGCAAACTATAAAGCCAAAGATGCTAAAAAGATATTGAAAGACCCTGCTGTAGAACTATATCAGTTGGCATACGAAAATTTGTTGCCGGCAAGCAGTCGTAAAGAATATTCTAAAGTGACAAAAGAGATAAACCGTTTGTATCGTTTGTATGTAAAAGGTATGATGGAAATGGATGCTAACAATGTGTCGTTTCCGGATGCTAATCTTACACTACGCGTAGCATACGGACATGTGAAAGGATTTGCTCCTAAAGATGGTGTATACTACAAACCTTACACCACATTGGAAGGTATAATAGAAAAAGAAAATCCGGATATATACGATTATGTGGTAGAACCACGTTTGAAAGAACTTTACAACACTCACGACTATGGTCAGTATGCTAATGCTAAAGGAGAATTGCCTGTAGCATTTATTGCTACCAACCATACTACAGGTGGCAATTCGGGAAGTCCGGTACTTAATGCTAATGGCGAATTGATAGGATTGAACTTTGACCGTTGTTGGGAAGGAACAATGAGCGACCTTTTGTTCGACCCTAACTATTGTAGAAACATTACATTGGATATTCGCTACTGCTTGTTTATAATAGATAAATATGCAGGTGCTACAAATCTTATAAATGAGTTGACCATGAGTAAATAAGAAGCATGTAGCCTGATGTAAAGAAAAGTCGTGTTGTAGAACTACAGCACGACTTTTTTTGTGGCACTACCATTGATAGGTAGGTGTAGGATTATGCTATTCTTTTTGTTTGCTATCTATCCATATTGTCACAGGACCATCGTTTATCAGCTCTACTTGCATATCGGCACCAAATGTTCCGGTTTGTATTTCTTTGCCAAACATTTGTTGTAGTGTCTCTACAAATTTCTCGTACATCGGTATCGAAATTTCCGGTTTTGCTGCTTTTATATAGGATGGTCGGTTGCCTTTTTTTGTACTTGCATGTAGGGTAAACTGACTTACCACCAATATACCGGCATCGGGGATATCGGTAATAGATTTGTTCATAACGCCGTTTTCGTCGTCGAAAATTCTCAAACGAACCACCTTGCCACAAAGCCATTCAATGTCTTCGAAAGTGTCGGCATCTTCTATACCAACCAATATTAGCAACCCTTGATTAATGCTGCTTTTTAGTTGCTCGTTTATTGTTACACCGGCTTTTCGAACTCTCTGAATTAAAATACGCATATCTGTCTATGTATTATTTGCAACGTTCGTATTCGTAATAAGCAAAATATAGTCCCGACTTTTCGTCGTACATACGTTCCGAAGCACTTACCTCTTTGAATACTGTACTGTCGATAGTGGGGAAAAAACAATCGGCATCAAAATCCTGATATACCCAGGTTATATATAATTTGTCGGCCAAAGGTAACATTTGTTCGTATATGCTACTGCCTCCAACAATGAAATTTTCTTCATTTTCGTTGCATAGTGCAAGTGCTTCGTCTATAGAGTAGGCCATTTCGCAACCTTCAAGTTTTAGGTTTTGCTGTCTTGTTATTACAACATTGCGACGTTTAGGAAAAGGACGTACAGGCAACGATTCGTAGGTGCTTTTACCCATCAATACCGTATGTTCGAGGGTTAGTTGTTTGAAACGTTTTAGGTCGGCAGAGATATGCCAAAGCAAATCGTTATCTTTTCCTATAGCATTATTTTGTGCTACAGCAGCAATAATGGAAAGTTTTGGTTTTGCGTTCATCGTTATAGTTTGTTTTTTAATTTATTCTTAAACACTTGTATTGCACGGTTGAATATTCCGGTCATATAGGCAATGGCCAAACCATAGTTGGATACGGGTATGCCTTCGTTGAGGGCTACTTGCAAACGGTTTGCCAGCTGTTTTGGTGTAACAACACAACCGCCGCATTGTATCACCATTCTGTAGTTGGTTATAGGTTTGTCAAGGTTGGTAAGTCCCGAAACATGGTCGAAAGTTATTTCTTTGCCGGAATATTTGCGTATTAGGTTTGGCAGTTTTACTCGTCCAATGTCTTCGCACGATGCTTTGTGTGTACACGACTCAAGCATAAGAATGCTGTCGCCATCGTGTAGCGAATCCAAAGTAGGTGTGCCCTCTATGTATTCGTAAAACAAGCCCTTGGCATGTGCCAATACTATACTGAAACTAGTCAGAGGAATATGAGCCGGAACTATGTCGGATACATATTTAAACACTTGGCTGTCTGTAACCACAAGGGCAGGAGGTGTGGCCATTTGTTTTAGTTGTTGTTCCAAATGGGTCTCTTTGCACACTATGGCAATACATTCGTTGTCCAAAATATCTCGTATAGTTTGTACTTGTGGCAGTATCATTCTCCCCTCAGGTGCCGAAGAGTCGATAGGTGTTACTAGTACAATAGTGTCGCCTGCATTTACGACATCGCCAAGTAATGATTTAGGAGTGTATGCTGTTTCGGGCAATGCACTACGGATAGCATCAAGCAATAGATTTTGAGCATTGCTGTTGTGTTGCGACACTTTGAGTACCGTAGTACTATATTGCTTTTCTATTTCCTCTATCATGCTATAGGCAGGAGGGAAAATATCTGTTTTGGAATATACCAAAATATAGGGAATCTTGATTTCGGTACATGCGTTTATGAGGTCTTCTTCCGGTTTGCCAAAGGTGTTTGCCGAAAAAACTATCAAAGCCAAATCGACATGGCGAAGCACCTCGTTGGTTTTTTGTATTCTTAGTAGTCCCAAATCGCCTTCATCATCGACACCGGCAGTATCTATCCACACTACGGGTCCAACACCTTTTATTTCCATAGTTTTTTTTACGGGGTCGGTAGTAGTGCCGGCCGTATCGGATACAATGGCGATATTTTGGCCTGTTATTACATTTATAAGGGTACTTTTGCCATAGTTTCGACGGCCAAAAATACCTATATGGGGTTTAAGTTCGTTACCTTTCATAGTTTGTTATATTTGTTATGTATCTGTAAAACAAATAACACCAAAATGTTTGAATGCTCTTTGGATATGCAAAGATAATATTTTTTTTTCAAACAATTCCAGGTAACTTCTAAGTGATTTGCGAATTTTTACTAGAAAGATTTCTAGTTTCTTTTGATTGAGCATAGCGGGCAATACCTAGGTAAAAAGAGATAGAAATTTTCCCTATAAAATTACACAAAATACCTGCAAAGTAATCTTAAAAAGTGGCCTTTAAAAAGAGGTATTTATTATGTTGAAATAAATTTGTATCTTTGCAAAATAAAATATAAGCAAATGACAAATATATTGGATTTACAAAATGTTGCTACACAAGTTCGTAGAGATATTGTGAGAATGACGAATGCCGTAAATTCCGGACATCCGGGAGGCTCGTTGGGCTGTACAGAGTTCATGACAGCATTGTTTTTTGACATTATGGAACACGATCCATCAAACTTTACTATGGATGGTAAAAATTCGGACATGTTCTTTATGTCTAACGGACATATCACACCTGTTCTATATAGCGTTATGGCTCGTTGTGGTTATTTCCCTGTAAAAGAACTTTCAACATTCCGTGTTTTTGGAACACGCTTGCAAGGACACCCATCAACCGAACATGGTTTGCCTGGTATAAGAATGGCATCGGGTTCGTTGGGTCAAGGACTTTCTGTAGCTATAGGTGCTGCAATAGCAAAGAAAATGGACAACGAAAGCAATATAGTGTATACACTACATGGCGATGGCGAGTTGGAAGAAGGTCAAATATGGGAAGCTGCTATGTATGCAGGTGCTAAAAAAGTAGACAATTTGATTGCTACTATCGACTGCAACGGTCAGCAAATAGATGGCACTACCGACGAGGTATTATCGTTGGGCGATTTGAAAGCTAAATGGGAAGCTTTTGGTTGGACTGTAGTTGAACTAGAAAATGGAAACGATATGCAACAAATGCTAGATGCATTCCGTTTGGCAAAATCGTTTGTAGGCAAAGGAAAACCAATCGTAATATTGATGAAAACCGAAATGGGTTACGGTGTTGATTTCATGCAAGGAACCAACAAGTACCACGGTGTAGCACCAAGCAACGACGAGTTGGCTAAAGCTTTGGCTCAATTAGAAGAAACTTTGGGCGACTACTAACAGATATAAAATAGAAACATTATCATTGGTGTTATGAGATTGGTAAAGTTGTTGGTACTTATTGCTACGTTTTGGACAGTAGGAGGTGGTATGTGTGCAAAAGCTCAGAATACTACTCCTTCGGCAGCGTCACCGGTAAAAACGAGGGTGTTGCTTATATTGGACTGTTCCAATAGTATGTGGGATAAGTGGCAAAGCGACTCCAAGATAAAGATAACACAAACCGTATTGCTTAAGTTTCTAGACAGCATTGCCAATCAAAACGAGATAGATGTGGCTTTGAGGGTGTTTGGCCACCTAAACAAAAATTCGTATGGTACACGATTGGAAGTGCCATTCGAAAAGGATAATATCTACAAGTTGCGTAGCAAAATAAAAACTCTTGTGCCACAAGGGGGCTGCGAAGCTGCAACGGCATTGTCTAATTCGCTAAACGATTTTCCAAATACAGAAAACTCCAGAAACATAATTGTTATTATAACAGATGGTATGGACGACTGTGATGGTTCGATATGCGAAGTGGCAAAACAGGTGCAAAATAGTGGTGTTATTGTGAAAACATTTTTGTTGGGTATAGGCGATAAAAAGAACTTTCAGAGCAATCTGAACTGTGCAGGAAAGTTTATACAGATATCCCAAGAGGAATTGTATACACAGTCGTTGTACGATATTTTTACTTTGTCGGAAGAAAAAGCCAAGGTGAAAATAGAAGTAAAAGACTTTTCCGGTATGGACTATGAAGCCACGCTACCAATAGTATTTTACGATTCGCAAACAGGAGTGGCAAAGTATCAAATGGTATATGCTTCGGAGTCGGTTTCAGACAAAGAGTTTTTCGAAATAGACCCGTTGGTATCGTACGATATAAAATTGTATTCGAAACCTGCTATGACAAAAAACGATGTATCGTTTGATTACGATAAACCAAATACTGTGTCGTTTAAATTGGAGCAGGGATATTTAAATATTCGTTACGATGCCAAACGAACCAAATACCAGGTGCCTGACTATCCGATAGTGGTGCGCAAACACGGCAAAACCGATATTGTGCATGTTCAGAAAATAAACGAAAAAGTATCGTATTTGGCAGGAACGTATGATATAGAGATTTTGTCGATGCCTCACATATTGCTCACCGACGTGTCTATCCAACATGTATCTACTACCGATTTGACCATACCTACACCGGGTGTGGCAAATATATCGAAACCAAAAACAATAACACATGGCAGTATTTTTTCGATAGAAGAAGGCGAGTGGAAATATGTATGCGATTTGGATTCGGGCAAAATATCAGAGAGGGTGTTGCTTATGCCCGGCGAATATGTGGTAGTGCTTAAGGCTGTAGAAAAGTCGTCGTACAAAGAAGCTAAAGTGCAGAAATTTCGTGTCGATGCCGGACTTACTACAAGCGTTTTGATACAATGATAATGAATATATACAAAATAAAGTTTGAAATAAATAAAAACATAACATAGATGAAAACTTACGAAAATAAGAAGATGAAAGATCTTCGCAGTGGGTTTGGAGAAGGTTTGGTAGAAGCAGGAAACCAAAATGCCGATGTAATTGCGTTGTCTGCCGATGTTACAGGTTCGGTAAAAATGGACGGTTTTGCCAAAGCCTTTCCAGAACGCTTTATCCAATGTGGTATTGCCGAAGCTAATATGGTGGGTATAGCTGCCGGGCTTTCGTTGTCTGGAAAAATTCCTTTTGTAGGTGGATTTGCCGAATTTGTTACAGGTCGTGTATACGATCAGATAAGACAAGTGGTGGCTTATTCAAACAAGAATGTAAAAATATGTGGTTCGCATGCAGGTGTAACTTTAGGCGAAGATGGTGCTACACACCAAACTATGGAAGATATAGCACTTATGAAAGCATTGCCAAACATGACTGTGCTTGTGCCATGTGATGCTAACCAAACTTATGCTGCAACAGTGGCAGCTATGAAACACAATGGTCCTGTGTATTTGAGATTTGGTCGTCCTAAAATGCCTACATTTACCGACGAAAACCAAGAGTTTGTAATAGGAAAAGCTCAAATGCTTAACGAAGGTAACGATGTGTCTATCATTGCAACCGGACATTTGGTTTGGGAAGCTCTTGAAGCTGCTAAGGCTCTTGAAGCAGAAGGCATATCGGCCGAAGTGATAAACATTCATACAATAAAACCTTTAGATACCGAAGCTATAATAAACTCTGCTAAAAAAACAGGTGCTGTAGTGACTTGCGAAGAACACTTGTTTAATGGTGGTTTAGGCGACAGCGTGGCTCAAACATTGGCATTGAACTGTCCTACTCCTATGGAATATGTAGCTGTTGATGATAAGTTTGGCGAATCGGGAACTCCTGAACAAATGTTGCAAAACTATCATCTTAAAGCTGTAGATATAGTAGAAAAAGTAAAAGCTGTGTTAGCTCGTAAAAAATAAATCCGTATAAACACAATATACTATAAAGGATGTCTTGTTATGCAAATAACAAGGCATCTTTTTTTTGTATACTTTGTCATTCTTTTGGAAATTATGTACTTTTGCATCGGTATTGCAATAGTGTTGAAAAGCAGTTGCGATATTATTCTTATGTGTAAATGTGTACAAAGGTAGTGTTTTATTGTTTTCGTTTGCATATATCGATATTTTTTCCGTACTTTGTGTAGTGTTTAGATAAGGTGTTTGCATATTGTATTTCTTTGATTTTGATTCTGTAAATATAAAATCAAATCGGGGAAATATGGAAAAATTATCGTTTGAATAATATAGGAGAATAGAAAATGAAAAATTATATTTTTAGATTATTGTTGGCATTGGTATTTGCTGTTGGTTTTTGTTTTCACTGTAGTGGACAACGACAATTTTCTTTTACAATAAATGGAAAATCTATCGATAACAGCGAACTTAAGATCTACTTTGTTTCAAGAGATACGAATAATATAATTGAAGTTCCAAATTTTGATAAGAACATATTTTCTGAGAAAGTTGTATCAGAATTCATGGATTCTGTTTGGATGGTTATAGTCAAATATAAGGATGATTTTTATAAGATAGGAATATGCAATGCTATGGAGTGTGAAAGATTAAATCCGGAATTGGAAATTATTTTTTTATCACGAGGATTCAGAAGAGTCTATAATGAAATAAAGTATCTTGATAAGTTTACAATTATATGGAATAATTTTACAACATACTCATTATCTACACAATCTTCGTGGAAAACAAAACGTCAGTGTACAAAACGTTCAAGAGAAATTGTAGAACGAGCACTTAAGGTCAAATCTACAACCGAGTGATAGAAGATGTAATGTCATAGCAATAAAAACATACCTTTGCAAATTGCCAAGAAATATGTATTGACCCAACATAAACATTATACTGAAATACGTTTGACAGCAGAAGCTTGGAAAAATAAGTGCATTTACTTTTATGCAATATGTCAATTATCTGTTGGGTAAACCGAAATGTCATATTAAATATGGTATAGATTAATTCAATCAACTAGTTTATTCTAGTATTATTCTGAATACTACTTTCCCGTTGTGGTTTTGCACAAGATTTAGTGAGCCGTTGTGTAGGCGTACTATCTGTTTGGATATGGCAAGGCCTACTCCTGTGCCATCTTTTTTGGTAGTAAAGAAAGGTGTAAATATGTTATCGAGTTCTTCGTCCGGTATAGCTTTACCACTGTTGGTAACGTCTATTATTATGTGCTCTGCAGTATCTATTATGGAAGTTATTTCTATATGGTGTTTGCTATTACAAGGTGTGTTATGACATGCCTCTACAGCATTCTTCAGTAAATTTATCATTACTTGACTTATCTGTGTACTATCAGCGTATATTATAGTGTCCGTAGGTGCGATATTTGTAGTTATATCTATATTACTTGCATCAATCAGGTGTAATATTTCCTCTACTATGTCGGCTAAATAAACAGGAGTTTTATGAGGCTGAGGTACACGCGAAAGTAGCCTGAACGATTCCACAAACTTCATCAGCCTATTGGAGGTGGAATGGATGGTTTCCAATCCTTGTTGTATCTTTTCACTGTCGTGTTTATTGCTTATTAAAGTGTTGCTTATAGAGGTTATTGGTGCTAAAGAATTCATTATTTCGTGGGTAAGTATGCGTGTAATTTTTGCCCATGCTTCGGCTTCTTTGCTGTCGAGTTCGTTGATGATATTGTTAATTGTTATTACCCTCAGTTCTTTGTTATTGACTGTCATTGCTGCACATGTAAGCATTAGATTCATTTCGCCAATCTCGGTTTGGCAACGTACTGTTTTTTGTTCGACAGGTTGTATACTGCGTAGAACTTCCACAAGTTCATTCGATAGAAAATTCAATCTCTCTATATGACTTATACGTTCTACTCCAAACAATGTCGTGGCTTTGCTGTTGGTTTGTAGTACTGAGCCGTTGGGTTGTACTATTATTATGCCGACATTACTACATTCCATTATCAATTCAAAATTCTTTTCGCGTTGGCGAATTTGCTCTTTATGATCATCCATTACCTCCTTTATACGGTTAAGTGAATAGTTGAGAAAAGTATTTTTGCTTATTCGGGGATCTTCGGCAAAGCGAAACGAGTTGTCATTGTTTTGTACTGCCTCAAATATAAAGTCAAGTTGTCGAATTATAGTTGTGTATGTGCCGAATAGTTTTGTTATTATTATGGCAATAACCGGCACTGCCACTATAAGCGAAAGCCAAATGCTGTTGGATATCAACCAACCTGTAGTTACACATACCATTGTCAGTAGTGTTATGTAAAGGGCTATATGTTTGTAAGGTATCTTGGGTAACTTCATAGTCCGTAGCGTTTTATCTTGTTGTACAATGTTTGTCGAGTGATGCCTAGTTTTTGAGCTACAACAGAGAGGTTGCCATTACAAGTATGTATAGCATCGGCTATGGTTTTTCGTTCTAAATCTTCCAGTGTGGTAATGGGTTGGGATATCGTTGATGTATATGATTGTAATTGTAAATGTTGAGGTTGTATCATGCGTTCGTCGCATAGTATTACTGCTTTCTCCATGGTGTTTTGGAGTTCTCGTATGTTGCCATTCCATTGGTAAGCAATCATTTGTTCTGAAGCATCAGAAGTTATGCCCTCTATGTTTCTGCTGTATTTTTCTGAGTAATGTTTCAAAAATATCTTTGCAAGAGGTAGTATGTCTTCTGTTCTAGCTCTTAGAGGGGGTAAATTTATTATTATTGTATTTATTCGGAATAGCAAATCTTGTCTAAACTCTCCGCGTTCCACCATATCAAAGAGATTGCGATTGGTGGCTGATATAAGTCTTATGTCAATATTCAAAGACTTGTTAGCCCCTAGTGGTGTAATGGTTCGGCTTTGGATGGCTACAAGAAGTTTAGATTGTAGATGGAGCGGAAGGTTACCTATTTCGTCTAAGAACAATGTAGAGCCGTTGGCTTGTTCCATTTTTCCTTGCCTGTCGGCTGTGGCATCGGTAAAAGCTCCTTTTTTATGCCCGAATAGTTCGCTTTCAAATAATGTTTCCGGTATAGCTCCCATGTCTATACACACCATCTTGTTCCTATGTCGCATGGAAATAGCATGTATTTCTCTAGCTAGCACTTCTTTCCCGGTGCCGTTCTCGCCGGTTATAAGTATGTTGGCATCTGTAGGCGCCACTTGTTCCACTATTTTCTTTATCCTTGCCATCTCGGCACTATTGCCCCAAAACATTGGGCTGTGTTCGGCCGGTGCTATATTGTCGGTTTTACTCTTTCTTTTATTTTTCTTTTCGCTGCAAGCTCTTTGTAATATGGATATTAATTTGTCGTTGTTCCAAGGTTTTTCCACAAAGTCGTAAGCCCCCATCTTTATGGCTTTTACAGCAAGTTCAATGTCTGCATACGCTGTAAAAAGAACCACTTTGGTGTCTGGGTATTTATCCAACAACTCTTGTAGCCAGTATATACCTTCGTTGCCATTATTACAGCCGGCTTTAAAGTTCATATCTAATAGTACTACATCGGGTTGTAGTTGTCTCATAGTGGACCACAAAACGTTAGGATTGGATATTGTGCTTACTTTTTCGAAATAATCACCGGCAAGCAAAGATACTGCCGATAATATATCTTTGTTATCGTCTAATATCAATAGTTTTCCTGCTTTAGCCATAGTTGTTAGTTGTTGTTTATAATCAATTCTTTATAAATATCATTGCTATACGTGATATGTGTGCAAAGTTACTCAAAATATCTGAAATGGAAAAATAGTTCTACCATTATAAATCAGCAAATCACAAAAGCACCATGCTTATATTAGTAAACTATGGCACTTAGCACTCGTAACCGTGGGAGTTACGACCCCTAACTGCCATAATTATGACCTCTAAGTGTGGTAGTTTTTTTCCCTTCCCGATATGGTTAAAACTCTCTCCCGATGTAGGCGGAGCTACATCCGGGAGGGAGTTTTGTTTTTGTCTTGATGTAGTTTTGGAGTCGTTACCTTTTCACTACATCGGCGGGGTTTTCGTGCGAGGCTTTCCACGAGCGTAGTGTCACCAACGATAGTGTCGCCACCATTATTATAAGCAATACCAAGGCAAACAGCCACCATGGCATCGCTATGCGGTTGGCGAATTGTTGCAGCCATCTGTCGCAGATATACCATGCCACCGGTGCTGCCACTACAAAGCAACATAGTATTATCCACATATATTGGCGGTTTAGCATTGTTACTATCTGACGGCTGGTGGCTCCATACACTTTGCGTATGGCTATCTCTCGTTTGCGGTGCTGGGTTTCGAACATTACTATGCCGAATACTCCCATCAGGGCTATGACGATGGATACCAAGCCAAACATTCCTATAAGTATAGTCACCTTTTTGGTTTCTTTGTACAAGCCTTCTACATACTCGTTTAGGAAGTATACTTCTGTTTCTTCCGACGAAGGGAACATCTCTTTCATCATTGTTTGTACGTATTTGCTGAAGGCTTCGACATTGGCACTGGCACGCAGACGTGCGTAGAAGTTGAAATGTCCGAATTTTTCATCGCAGAAGAATATACTGTAGGCACATTTCTGACTTACGGAGTTGAGGTACACATCTTCGGTTATTCCTATTACTTTGTAACCGTTTATGCCTGTATAGTCCAATGGTATTCCGATGTCTTTGTGTAGCGAGTGCATAATCATTACTTCTCCTCGCTGTGCCGATTCGGCTGTGAAGCTCTTGCCATCTAAGACTTTGAAGCCGAAGAACTCCGGAAAGTTGTAGCGTACTGCATTGGCTTTCATATCGTATATTTTCTCTTCGTACATTTGTCGCCAAGTGGTTCCTACACGGAAGATGTTGAACTGCGACGATGTGGCATCTTTCACGTCGGGGTGTTGGAGCAGTTTTTCTATTATGGTCTCTCGTTTTGTGGAGCCTTCGGCGGAGGGGAAGGTAACGATGTTTTCGCGATCGAAACCTACATCGAACTTGGTCATGTAGCGGTATTGGGCATAGAACACTGCGGTTACTATGATGAGTATCATGGCTATGCCAAACTGTATGCTTACGAGTATTGTTCTAAGTCGGCGACCTCCTGCCGAATTGGCAAAGCCCGACTTCACTGCCATCGAAGTGTTGGCCTTGGTGATGTAGAACGCCGGATATATGGCCGAAACCACTGCCAATATCACCATAAGAACCACCATGGTGCATACGATAGGAATGTTGTCGGCAGGCGAAAGCGAGCAGGTGACATATTCGGCGATGAAGCTGTCCTTAAGCACCAATATAAGGTACAGTGCCACAAGCATGGATATTATTACAAGGCCTATGGCTTCGAAAAGGAAATTCCACCGCAAGGTGCTTTGGCTTGCTCCAAACACTTTGCAGATGTTTACACTTTGTATTCGTGTGGGAATAAGTGCACAGAAGAAGTTCACAAAGTTGATGAACGCAATGAGTATTACCGCAAGGGCAATGGCACTGAGTATAAGAGGTGCCGATTTGCTGCCCGTTTCGAACAAGCCCGTAGATTCGAATCCGCCATAGAAATAGATTTCGTCCAAAGGCACAAGGCGTACCTTTTTGCGTGCTTCGGCTTCTATGTCTTCTTTGGTAAAGTCGTTTGGTCCCGGATTGGCGATGAGGTATTCTTCATACTCTTTCATATTCACTTTGTAAAACTCATCTTCCCACAGGTGGGCAAAGTCGTCGGGATTGGCATCTTCGCTCAAACGCACTATATGCATATAGTTCCAATTGCTGTTGGTTTTGGCCAAATGCAGATTGTCGTTCTTTATTATTTTCACCTTGTCGAGAAAGGTGTTTTTGGCAAAGTCGTTGTAGATAGCCACCACGGTGTTTGGCGTTTCGGGTTTTTCTTCGATAGAAAATACGTTGGCTTTCATCCATATTTCGTCGCCGATGCCTATGCCCATCAGTTCGGCAGTGGACTGCGATATAGCCACGGTGTTGGGTTCGGCAATCTTCGACAAGTCGCCCGCTGTGGCTTCGAAGCCGAAGAGTTTCACCATATCGGTGTTGCCCGTATATATCGGAATGTCGAACTTGTCGAAGTTATATTCGTCGGTTTTTATCCAAACTTTGTTGTAGCTTGGATGTGGCATTATGCCGGCACATACTTCTACTGCGGGACACTTGCTCACGACCTCGAATGTTATAGGCGAGGGCGAGTTGGTGTGATATTCTTCCTCGTCCCATTGTGGCGAAACAAGATATGTGCGGCTCGCATCGCGGAGCGAGTGGTTGTAACTTACGGAGTACCACACTTGCGATGCAGTGATGTAGAAGACGGTGAAGGCAAGCGTAAGCCCCAATACATTGAGTAGTGAGGCTGTCTTGTATCGCTTCAGAGTTGTCAGAAAATTCTTTACTGCTATGTTCATTTTTTCCGGTTTCTAAACGTTTTTTCAATAGTTAATAATGTTTAAATAGTGCCTTTCGAGGGGCGATGCTTCGGATTGTTTTCTCTTTAAGTGTAAATAGTTGATTTTCAAACACTCCATTCTTCACTTATTGAGAGTGCATTCTCAGCGAGAGAAGACTCCAATCTTCTCGCGAGAAGACTCCAATGTTCTCATGAGAAGACTCCAATGTTCTCCAAAGAAGTCTCCAATGTTCTCAAAGCACCTCTCAAAAGGTCTTTTTCTGATGTTAAAAAGTTATAACTTATCTTCAACGTCGGTAACTATCTTTCCGTCCAGCATGCATATCACACGCGAAGCGTATGAAGCATCGTGTTGCGAGTGTGTCACCATTATAATGGTAGTACCTTCGTCGTTAAGTTCCTTAAGAAGGGTCATTACATCTTGTCCGTTTCTCGAGTCGAGGTTGCCGGTAGGCTCGTCGGCAAGTATAAGTTTGGGGTTCGACACCAGGGCACGAGCTATTGCCACACGCTGTTGTTGTCCGCCCGACAGCTGTTGCGGAAAATGGTGTCGGCGGTGCGACATGTTCATCTTTTCCAACATCGCACGTACTCTTTCTTTGCGTTCGCCTGATTTCACTCCCATGTATATCAACGGCAGTTCTACGTTTTCTTCCACACTGAGCTCGTCAATAAGGTTGAACGATTGGAACACAAAGCCTATGTTTCCTTTGCGGAACATGGTGCGGTCTTTTTCTTTCAGCGTGCCTACTTCTTTGCCAAGCAGTTCGTAGCTGCCGCTCGAGGGGTTGTCTAACAAGCCGAGTATGTTCAACAATGTGGATTTGCCGCAGCCCGACGGGCCCATTATGGCTACAAATTCGCCTTCTTTTATCTCGAACGATACGCCGTTCAATGCGATGGTTTCTACTTCTTCGGTTAGGAAACTTTTCTTTATTTCTGTTACTTTAAGCATGGTTATATGTTTTTTATTGTTTATTATTCTGTTATTTATGTATTGTTTTATTCTGTTAATGAGCTATAGAGTCGGTTGGGTTTTCGTTGGCGGCGTTCCACGAGCGTATGGTCACAGTTGCGAATGTTACGAGCATAACTATTGCCACTGCCAAGGCAAATATCCACCATGCCATTGGCGAGCGATAGGCAAACTGCTGCATCCAATAGTCTATTACAAAGTAGCTGACCGGTATGGCTACTGCCGAACAGATGGCTACAATGATGAAATACTGCTTGTTGAACATTCGTATTATTCCCTTTGCCGATGCACCATGTACGCGGCGTATGCCTATCTCGCGGCGACGATACTGCGTTTCGAACAGCACCAAACCAAACACTCCTATTATGGATATGATAATGGAAAGCACCGAAAACATTGCCACCAGTGTGGATAGCTTGTCTTCCACCTGATAGTTTATTTCCAACTCTGTGTCGTAGAACTTCACTTCGTACGATTCGGGATTGGCGTTGGGGGCAAACTCGGCAAGGGTTTGTGTTATATACTTCTTCACCTCGTCGATGTCGGCGTTGGCAGTGGTGCGTATGTAGGCGTGTGTAGGATAGCCCCAAGCATATTGACCATATACCATAAATGCAAACGGACGTGGAGTAGCATGCAACGGCTCGAAGTTGAAGTCCTTACATATTCCCACCACAGGGGCTTTATGTGCTCGCATGTGTGCCATAAGTTTTGTATCCAAGGTTAATCCGAACTGTTTTGCGGCTTCGCGGTTGAAGATGTATGTACCGCTTACTTGGTCTTCGTCCGATGGTTGAAAGTAGCGTCCTTCTTCAAGTTCAATGCCCATTACTTGCAGAAAGTTCCACGACACAGGATATACGTTGTACGATATGGGGTTTTCTTTGTCATCATTCAACTCTCGTGTCCAGAACATTCCACCTACGGTTATCAAAGGGTGATCTCCATAGGTAATATCCACAATGTTTGGGTGTTGCTTTATCTTGTCGTTGAGGGCATCGCGACGGCGGTAGTGTATTCTTCCGCTTTCGTCGTCTTGCTTTTCGGGTGCAAGGGCTTCCAATGGCACTTCTACGGTCAGCAGATTTTCATGGTTGAAGCCCATGTCGTAGTTGAGCATATACTTATGTTGACGTTGGATAAGCAACGAACAAATAATAAGAGCTATGGATATAACGTATTGTATGCCTACCAATGTGTATCGAAGTATCTTGCCGCTTTTGGTGGCATGGAACGAACCTTTTAGTACAAAGGCCGGTGCAAACTTGGTAATGTAGTGTGCAGGATATATGCTTACGAGCATGGCAAAAACCGACAACGCAACGACCATCGACAGCACTATGCTCCAATTGTCGGTCATGCTTACCGATGTGGATATATATTCTGAAAGTGGTGTGCTGCTAAATGCCAATGCTATAACGAATGCCAGTAGTAGCGATATAAGCGTAAGCCCCACTGTTTCGAAAAGGATATTGCGACGTAGTTGTGCCTTGGGTGCACCAAACACTTTGTGGGTGTTTATTGCCTTTATGCGTGTAGGTATAAGGGCAAAGAAGAAGTTTACGAAGTTGATAAATGTAATAACCAATATAAGAGCAGCTATGGCTATGAGTGTGTAGGTAGTGGTGCGGCTGCCGTGGAAACCATAGTCTAACACATCTGAGGCATAATACAATTCGCCCAAAGGGTTAAGTCGGGGGTATAGCTCTTTAATAAATTGGTCTAAGCCATCTTCGGGTATGCCTTCTTTTCTTGCTTGGTTGCGTAGGTTTTCGGTCATCTTTTTGGTTACTTCTTCGGCAGATGCTCCTTCTTTGAGGCGTACATAGTAGGTGTCGTTCCAGTTGTTGGAGGCTGTTTGCTCTTGTGGTTGCATACCTACATAGCCTTCGCATGTGGCTATATTGCTTGGCTTGGGAAAGTTTTTATACACTCCCACAATGGTACGCAGCTGAGGATATTTGGCACCGCGTCCAAGGTGTAGCACGTCGCCAACGGCAAGGTTGTATTTCTTGGCTACCTCTTCGGATATTATCATTTCGGTAACGTTGTTGAAGTTTTCCAATCCTCCTTCCACAAACTCAAAGGGGAAAACCTTCAAACCATCTTTTTCTGCACTCGATACTTCTATGGTAAAGTTTTCGACAGTGGCATTTCGGCTTATTGAAAATTCGCGAGTAAATTGGTATCCGCCGTGAGTCCATATACTTCCGGAGGCTTCCACTTCGGGTATTTGCTCGCATATTATATCGGGCCATGTGCGGTTCCATGTTGTAAACCATTCGCCTTCTTTCTGCCACGAAGGGTACTCCATGCGGTAGATGCGGTCGGAGTTCGGTATTACTCTATTGAATGATAGGTCGTGCTTTACTTGCACCATTATAAGATAGATAGCTGCAAAGCCTATGGCCATGCCTACTATATTCAGCGTCGACGATGTGGAGTAGCGACGCAGCAATGTTATAAAGTTCTTTATGTACATATCTTTGTTTTTTACTATTTCTATTATTAATTATTTGTTCCGTTGTCCTATTTAAGTATAAGAATATCTTTGTCTCCAAAGTTGTCGTAGCTCGATGTTATCACCTTTTCGCCCTCTTGTAGTCCTTCTATTATTTCGTAGTACTGAGGGTTTTGTCGTCCTATTTTTATTTCACGCTTGTAGGCTTTATCACCACTAGGGTCAAGCACATAAATCCATTTGCCACCGGTATGTTGGAAGAACGATCCGCGAGGTATTATTACTGCTTCCACAGGTTGTCCCAGCTGAAGGTTTAGGTAATAGGTCTGTCCGCTGCGAATGTTCTCCGGAATGTTGCCCACAAAACGGAAGTCGGCTTTAAACTGACCATTTCGAACTTCGGGATATACCTTTCGTAGTTGCATTTCGTAGCGGTTATCTTGTCGCTCGAAGGTGGCGGTAAGTCCTGTGTTTACGCGGTCTATGTAGTGTTCATCTATCAAGGCTTGCACCTTGTAGGCTGTAAGGTCGTTTATCTGACCGATGTTCATGCCTTGTGTCAGCGACTGCCCCAGTGCCACATCCAACATTCCTACTTCGCCATCTATAGGGGCTTTTATCTTTAGGTTCTCCACTCGTTCACGCACAAGGCGTATGTTTAGCATCATGGATTGTAGGCTTTCTTCCATCTGCTGCACCTGACTGCTGCGGTATAGCGAGTCTTGTTTTTGACGTTCCAGTATAAGATGTCGTTTGCTGCGTGCCAGCTCGTAGTTCTCTTTGCTTTGTATGTAGTCTTCTTTGGCAATGAGGTTGCTTTGGTATAGTTCTTGGTTTTGGTTGTAGGCACGTTCCATGCGGCTCACCTCGAGGTCAAGTTGCAGCTTTTCTTGTCTTAGCGACAGGCGTTCCTGCTCCATCGATATAAGAGTGTTTCGCAGTATGTTTTGTTTCTCGGCCAAGTCGGCTTCGGATTGCAATATCTGTAGCGATAGCGAGTTGTTGGTCATTTCCAATATCACATCGCCTTGCTTTACGGCAGTGCCTTCTTCGCATACTATGCGTTCTACCACACCGCTTTCCAATGGCGATAGTTGCACTGTGGTGAGGGGTTGCACTGTTCCGCTGAGGCGTGCGTAGTCGTTAAATTCGCCATGCTGTGCAGTGGCAATAGTTACTGTTGAAGCGTTTACGCGTAAGGTAGAGACATCGTTTCTAAAGATAAGCCACAACACAAACGCCGCAAACACAGCTGCTAATGCGTATGGTATGTTCTTTTTCCTTACTATGGCTCGCCAGCCTTTTGGTTTTTCTCTTTGTATGTCCATTTCGTATGTATTAATTTCAAAAAATCTATTTTTACGTTTCTTATCGGCTCATATCCGACTATAAATTGTTAAAATCTCTGCCTTTTAAAGCATAAAGTTTCGATGTTCTTTTTCTTGATCGTAAATGATTGATTTTCAATTATTGTATTTTCTCTTTGTAAAGACTCCAATCTTCATGTCTGAAGACTCCAATGTTCTCCCGAGAAGACTCCAATGTTCTCGCGTGAACATTGGAGTCTTCTCAACACATCTCTCCAATGGTTGTTTTTGAATACTGCAATTCTTAAAATATGGCATCATAATTAAAACTTTTTCACTATTGTGAAACATCTATTTTCTTATCAAAGGTATTCCGCTGTAGTACTCCACCATGCGGCATTCCATACCGTATTTTAGTTTTGTGTGCAAGCAGTCAAGTTCGGCTTGTAGCAGAGTAGTGAATGCTGTTTGCAGGTCGGCAAAGGTGGCAATGCCTTTTTCGTATTTGGTGGCAATGCCTTCGTAGGCCAGTTTGGCTGCTTCTAGTTTTTGTGTTGCACTATAATATTGTTTAGCCAGTCCTCGCATTTGTTGTACAGCTGTTGCAATCTCAGAAGTCAGTTGGTTGAGAGTCTCCTGCTCGTCAAGCCGGGCATTGTGCCATGCATTGCGAGCATGCACTACTTGTGTTTTTCTATCGAGGTTCGAAAATATCGGTATCGACAAACTTAATTGTATATACCCTCCTTGGTTGTTTTTCACTTGTTGCCAAAAGGGATTGTATGCCAAAGGGTTTTCAAAGTTGGTGAAATAGCTTGTGTTGAAACCACCATATAGATATATAGTAGGCATATAACTACCACGAGCCTGCTTATATTGCAATTTGCTTTGCTGTGTATATAGTTTTGCCGACGATATTTTGCTATTGTGTTTCATAGCGTATGCGGTTACACTATCGGCTGTTGGTATGTTGTAGGCAAGTGCAATGTTGGTATCTGTGGTTATAGTCAATTCCATATCTTGAGGATAATTCATTATGTTTCGCAGTTTTATTACTGCCATTTCCATATTGTTTTCTTGTTCCACAAGCATGTATTCGTAGTTGGCTTTCTGAGCTTCGAGTTCGGCAACGTCGGCGGCACTCTTTCGTCCTAGCTCGTATAGCTTCTGAGTTTTGGTTAGTAATGTGGTAGCATTGGCAAGTTGTTCTTGGGCTATCTTTATTGCACCTTGGTAGTAAACGGCTTCTATGTATGCAGTCATAGTAGCAATTGCCACCTCAGTTTTGCATACCACAAGGTCGTGCTGTCCTTTTAGCTGTGCTGCTTTGGCCGCACGAATGGCATTGATGTACCGCATACCGCTAAATAGTGGCATACCACTTTGCAAACTATAAGAGTTGCCAAAAGTAGAAACGGTAGTGTAGTTGTTGGTTTCCGGGTCGATGGAACGGCCAAAGTTGATAGCACCTGCCACCCCCGCCGACACCGTAGGAAACAAAGCAGCTATACTTTTGTTATATTCCCAAACGGCATCGTCGAGGTAGTTGGTTTGTTTGCCCACCATGGTAGAATGCTCTATGGCGTATGCCATACATGCGTCCATATCCATAGTTTGAGCCTTGCTACGAGGTGCCAATAAGATCAATATTACAATTACTAAAAACAGTTTATTTATCATCTTTCTATATATTTTTGTATTTACACTATTTATAACTACAAAAAGCGTGCCAAAATTATAACTGATTGATTTTTCATGATTTATTAGTTGAGGTGTTATTTTCGGTGTCTAATTATTTTACACTCTATGTATATTTTTTATACACTAAAGAGCATAAAAAAGCGAAACCCGTATAAAAGATTTCGCTTGGTATGTTTTTTCTATTGTTTGTTGGCTAAAATTTATAGTATTATCATTGATAGCAGAAACTTGGAAAAATAAGTGCATTTACTTTTATGCAATATGTCAATTATCTGTTGGGTAAACCGAAATATCATATTAAATATGGTATAGATTAATTCAGCCAACGAGTATTAATATGAGGAAATAGTTTGAACAAAATATGAGTAATGAATTGCGAAATTGTTGTTTGCAGTTCAATTATAAATAGGATAGACAAAATAAATGTAGTAAAAGTCCGAAAAAAAATGTATTTTTGAAAAGTAAAATAAAATGCAATGATATGCGTTTTATGTTCATTATAAGTAATGTACAATTAATTAATATAAAATAGAAATGATAAATATAGCATTATTTGGAGCACCTGGTGCCGGAAAAGGAACACAATCTCAAATGTTGGTAGAAAAATATGACCTTACATACGTGTCGACAGGCGATATGTTGCGTAAGGAAATAGCAGAAGGAACAGAGTTGGGAAAACGTATAAAACATATTATGGATGCCGGCGAATTGGTGTCGGACGACATAGTAGTGGCAATAATAGAAAAAATTATTACTACTAATACTCGTAAAGGAGTATTGTTTGATGGTTTTCCACGCAATGTTGCACAAGCAGAAACATTGGATAATTTGTTGAAAACACATGGTACAGAACTTTTGTGTATGGTAAGTTTAGATGTTCCAAAAGAAGAGTTGGTACGTCGTATGTTGGAAAGAGCAAAAGTATCCGGTCGTTCGGACGACAATGAAGAAACAATCAAAAATCGTTTGCACGAATACGAAAGCAAAACAATGCCAGTGGCAGACTACTACAAAGGCAAAGGTTTGTATGTAGAAGTGAATGGATATGGCGATATTCAAGAAATTTCCAAAAATATTATAGCTGCTATTGATGCAAAGATAGCATCTAAATAATTTTAAATATTTACAGTGAATTCGAACTTTGTAGATTACGTAAAAATATGTTGTCGCTCCGGTAAAGGCGGAGCGGGATCGGCTCATTTGTTGCGAGTAAAATACAATGCAAAAGCCGGTCCCGACGGGGGCGACGGCGGTAGAGGCGGACACATAATACTAAGGGGTAACAAGCAGATGTGGACTTTGTTGCACCTAAAGTACACCAAGCATGTGTTTGCCGAAGATGGCGAAGCCGGAGGTAGCAACCTGTGTACCGGACGAGAAGGTAAAGACCAAATACTTGATGTTCCACTGGGGTCTGTATGTCGCGATTTTGAAACAGGAGAACAAATTTGCGAGATAATCGAAGATGGCCAAATGGAAGTTATAGTAAAGGGAGGTCGTGGTGGATTAGGAAACGACCACTTTAAATCGGCTACTAATCGTACCCCTCGCTATGCACAACCCGGAGAGCCAAGGGTAGAACGATGGGTAATTATAGAGCTGAAAATGCTTGCCGATGTTGGTCTTGTAGGTTTCCCAAATGCAGGAAAGTCGACATTCCTTTCGGTAGTATCGGCTGCCAAACCCGAGATAGCCGACTATCCTTTTACTACTTTGGTGCCCAACTTGGGAATGGTGCGATATCGCGATAATCGTTCTTTCGTGGTGGCAGATATTCCTGGTATTATAGAAGGAGCAGCCGAAGGTAAGGGGCTTGGATTGAGATTTTTGAGACATATAGAACGCAATTCGATATTGTTGTTTATGGTGTCGTGCGATTGCGAAGATGTAAAGAAAGAATACAAGATATTGGTAGGAGAGTTGAAAAAATACAACCCGGAACTCTTGGATAAAAAACGTATATTGGCAGTCACTAAATGTGATATGATGGATGAGGTGATGCTAAAACAACTTAAACGTACTTTGCCACGCACTATAGATACTATAATGATTAGCTCGGTAGCAGGAATGAATATTACCGAACTGAAGGATCTTATATGGAACAAAATGACAGAACCCGATGATGGAGACGTTGAATAATTTAGATACTCAAGCATTCTATTGGGTTAACGGTCATCATTGTGCGATATTAGATTATGTGTTTTGGACACTGAGTCAAGGATGGTCGTGGGCTATAGTCTTGCTTGCCGTTCTTGTGTTTGTATCGTTAAGGAAAGAACCTAAAGCTATTGTTTTTGTGCTTATTGGTATAGCTTTGTGTTTTTTGCTTGGCGATAGAATATCTGTCGTAGGGTTCAAGAATGTGGTGATGAGACTGCGACCATGTCATGCTTTGCCCGATGTAAGATTGTTTGATGGGCATTGTGGCGGACAATATGGATTTGTGTCGTCGCATGCTGCAAATTGTTTTGCATTGGCTACCTTTTTGGCATTGCGTTATGTTCGTAAGGTAAAAGGATTACCTTTGGCACTTATGGTATGGGCAGCTTTGGTAGCATACAGCAGACCATATTTGGGCGTGCACTATCCGGGCGATATAATATGTGGTACAATAGTGGGTATAGGTTGCGGAAGTTTGACTCATTTTCTAGTAGCTAAAATAGAGTACTATTGGTACAAATATAAAAGCCACCGAGAGAATACAAAAGATAGAAAATAAAGTAATTAATTAAATGTTTTGAGGATAGGTAGATATAACTAATACTATGAAACAAATTCTTATTACAGACAATACACACCCGGTGTTATGCGAAAAGCTACAGCATGCAGGATTTGGTTGTGATGTGAAAACCAATTTAGATTACGAAGGATTGTTGGCTGTTGCCGATAACTATGATGCGTTGGTGGTGCGTAGCAAGATAGAGATAGATAAAAACTTTTTGGACAAAGTGCATAGACTTAGGTGTATTGGCCGTGTAGGTGCAGGAATGGAAACCATAGATGTGGACTATGCAAGCAAAAAAGGTATAGTATGTTTGAACTCTCCCGAGGGAAATAGAGATGCGGTTGGAGAGCATGCTATGGGCCTATTGTTAGCATTGTTCAATAAGATAGTGCTTGCAAATACAGAAATAAGAAGGGGTGAATGGAATAGGGAGTCGAACAGAGGATTGGAGATAAAAGGAAAAACTATAGGTATTGTAGGTTTTGGAAATATGGGAGGTGCATTTGCCAAACGACTACAAGGATTTGAATGTACCATATTAGGTTACGATAAATATAAAACATCGTATGCTCCAAGTTATGTAGAAGAAGTGGGACTTGAAGAGTTGTTTAAGCGTGCAGATGTAGTAAGTTTTCATGTTCCGCTTACATCAGAAACTCATTATATGGCAGATGCCGATTTCTTTGACAAATTTGAAAAGCCTATATATGTCATAAATACGGCGAGGGGAGCTGTAGTGAAAACTTCTGATTTGGTAGCTGCAATGCAAATAGGAAAAGTATTGGGTGCGGCATTAGATGTTATAGAATACGAAAATATGTCGAAAGATGGATTGGACTTGGATTCATTGTCGGAAGATTTTCGTTATTTGTTAAGTGCTGACAATGCTGTGCTGACACCACATATAGGAGGGTGGACAGTAGAGTCAAAATATAAGTTGGCTGCAGTGTTGGCCGACAAGATAATAGAACAATTAAACAAAAGCTAATAAATAGATTATGATAATAGTAGACGATTGCATTATATCGGAAAACATAGCCGAAAAGAAGTTTTGTTGCGATTTGGCACAATGTAAAGGCTGTTGTTGTATTGAAGGAGATGCCGGAGCACCTTTGGAAAAACGCGAAATAACAATATTGGAAAACATATATCCACAAGTGAAACCCTATATGGAAGCTAAAGGGATAGAAGAAGTGGAAAAAAATGGAGTGTCGGCACTTGATATTAACGACGAGCCATGTACACCATTGGTAGAAGGAAGAGAATGTGTGTATGTTTGTTGGGAAGATGGTATAGCTAAGTGTGCGATAGAAAAGGCTTATTTGGATAAAAAAATAGATTTTCAAAAGCCTGTATCGTGTCATCTTTACCCAATAAGAGTAGATAGCTACGATGATTTTAAAGCAGTAAACTATCACGAATGGGAAATCTGTAACTGTGCTGTGACACTTGGAAAAGAGGTCGGAACACCATTGTACAAATATTTAAAAGAGCCATTGATAAGAAAGTTCGGTACAAAGTGGTACAACGAATTGGTGTTTCGTTGTGAAGAATATTTGGAAAAATAAACTCGTTTTCACAAAGGAGTAATACAGGAGAGTTGGGTATTGTGTTGAGTTGATAACTTTTGTGTCTTTGTAAAAAGAGATGAGAGTTGAGCGAAACAAAACAATAGTTGCTTGTAGAACTCGTTCTAATTTTGTACCTTTGTGGTTGGTAAATAATGTAAAAATAATAATGATTGTTGGTATAAGTGATTGTTACTAACAATAGTATAAAGATATTATATATTATAGAATATGAAAAAAGAAATTGTGTTGAGTGGTATTCGTCCCACTGGAAACTTGCACTTAGGAAACTATTTCGGAGCATTGAGAAACTTTATAAAAATGCAAGAAGAATACGAATGTTATTTCTTCATAGCAGATTATCACTCACTAACAACACATCCAAATCCGGAAAATTTGTACAATAATGTACGACAAATATTGGTAGAATATTTAGCAGCAGGTTTAGATCCTGAAAAGTCGACTATATATGTTCAAAGCGATTTGCCGGAAACTGCAGAGCTATATTTGTTGTTGAATATGAATACATATCTTGGAGAGTTGCAACGTGTGACTTCGTTTAAAGACAAAGTAAGAAAACAACCGAATAATGTGAATGCAGGATTGCTTACATATCCTACTCTTATGGCTGCAGATATTCTTATACACAGAGCAACAAAAGTTCCTGTAGGTAAAGACCAAGAGCAGCATTTGGAAATGACACGTACATTCGCAAACAGATTCAACAATATGTATGGTAGCGAAGTTTTTCCATTGCCACAAGCCTTTAATTTTGGTAACGAGTTAGTAAAAATACCAGGCTTGGATGGAAGTGGGAAGATGGGAAAATCGGAAGGTGAAGGTAATGCTATATTCTTGAATGAAGAGCCATCGTCTATAAAAAAGAAAATAATGAAGGCAAAGACTGATTCAGGTCCTACTCAGATGAATCAAGAAAAACCTGTTGAAATAGAAAATCTGTTCACACTTATGAAGGTAGTTTCGACAGAAGATACAGTAGCATTTTTTGAAGAAAAATATAACAAATGCGAAATACGTTATGGTGATATGAAAAAACAATTGGCAGAAGATATGATAGCATTTACAACACCATTTCGTGAAAAAATTGCAGAACTATCGAGCAATGAAAAGTATTTGCAACAAGTGATGCAGATGGGAAAAGAAAAAGCACATGAAAGTGCTAAACGTACTATGGATGAGGTGAGAAAAACATTAGGATTTAGAGTATACTAGTTTGATTTGTTGTATGTTTGAAACATTAGATCTGTATATTTGTTCATAACTACTAATACTATTGTTATACTATGAACTTAAGAATGAAAACTTCGCATGTGGCATTGTTCATCTCGGTAGCTATGGTTGTTGGGGTGTTGTTGGGTGTGTGGTTGTCGCCATCGTCGAAAAATGAAAGTGGAGTGTCTGCAAGTCAAATTAGAATTGTAGATAATAACAAATTGAGCAATATTGTACATTTGATATTGACAGACTATGTCGATTCTATTACGTTGGAACAAATAGAAGATGAGGCAATATATAGTTTATTGTCTACACTTGATCCTCATTCGGCCTATATTGTAAAAGAAGATTTTGCAGAAGAAAAAGAGTCAATAAATGGTCTTTTCGAAGGTATAGGAATAATGTTTAGGTTAGAAAAAGACTCTATTTATGTTTTGCAAGTAGTAGAGGGCGGACCTTCGCAAAAAAGCGGAGTCCTTAATGGTGACCGAATAGTATTTATAAATGATACCAATGTAGCCGGAGTTGAAATAAAAGATACAGATGTAATAAAAAAACTTCGGGGTCCAAAGGGTACAAAAGTAAAGATTGGAGTAAAAAGAGAAGGTGTATCGAAAATATTGGATTTTAATATTACTAGAGATGTTATTCCAAGTCATAGTATTTCCTATCGTGGAATGTTGGACAATGAAATAGGTTATATCCATTTGTCTAAGTTTTCTAATACTACAAAACGAGAAATGTACAACTCCATTAAATATTTGCAAGAAAAGGGTATGGAGAAACTTATCTTGGATTTGAGAGGAAATGGAGGAGGATTACTTTTTCAAGCTATAGAAGTTGCTGATATGTTTTTGCCAAAAGATCAGTTGATAGTTTATACAGAGGGACGTAATAGTCCTCGTAGCGAGAACTATTCTACGTCCGGAGGTATTTTTGAGAAAGGTGCATTGGTGGTTATGATAGACGAAAGTTCGGCTTCGGCTAGCGAAATATTGGCAGGAGCAGTTCAGGATAATGATAGGGGAACAATTGTAGGTAGACGTTCGTTTGGAAAAGGATTGGTACAAGAACAATTCGAAATGAGAGATGGATCTGCTATCAGACTTACAATAGCTCGCTATTATACTCCGTCGGGAAGGTGTATACAACGCCCCTACGATAAAGGTACTGATGAATATTACTACGATTTCTTGATGAGAATAATGACGGAAATGGAGTCGGACTCGATAATACAGGAAATAACAGATACTACCAAATATTATACCAAGGATGGAAGAGTAGTTTATGGTGGCGGTGGTATATATCCAGATGTTGTTTTGCCATATAGTAGAGATTCGTTGATAATATACTACAATAATGTGATGCAAAAAGGAATATTGTATAAATATGCCTTTGATTTTACCGAAAGGAATAGACATACTTTGCTAGAAAAATATCCAAATTCCGATTCGTTTGTACAAAATTATTCAGTTTCTGATTATATGTTCAATGAGTTTATAAACGAAGCTGCGGAAAAAGGTATAAAGCGAGACCAGGCATCGATAAAAGCTTATAAAGAAGAAATGAAGATTATGTTGAAATCGTATATGGCAGAGTTGTTGTACGATACAGAATCTTTTTATAAAGTGTCGTTATTGATCGATAAAGATTTACAAAAAACTAAAGATATAATAAAGAAAAAATAATCTTATGAAAAGAGTACATAAATATTGTTTTTTATGCCTAATTATGGTATTTGCATTATCGTTGGTTAATGCTCAGACAACAATTTCCGGAACAATAAAATTTAAAGGCTCTCATGTTTACAATAATATGATAGTGAGTGAGGTACAAGGTAATAAAATTGTGCCAATAGATACTATAAAAATAGATGCAAAAGGTCGTTATGATATAAAACTAGAAATGGAACAGCCAATGCTGTATGTGGTTAAGTTTATGCCTTCGCAAAATGAAACGACATATTGGTTTGTTGAACCCAAAAAGAATGTAAAATTGGATTATGAAATAGATGAATATCCGGTGCTTTCGGGAGTAAAAGGTTCGAAAAATATGGAAGTATATAAAACATTTGTCGAAATAAATAGGCCAATAGAATTATTGAATCGAAAATACTATTCGGCAAGTGTTGAGGAGAAAAAGAAGATAGAAGAAGATTTTAGAAATATATATCCTCAAATTCAAACATCGATAAAAAATCATATTTTAGAAAATAAGAATGTTTTGATATCAGCGTTCTTGGTGACATGTTTTGATCAAGAGTTTGCTGATTATTTTCCGGTTTATGAAGCGGTAAGGGACAACTTGATAGCTAAATATCCTAATAATTTGTATGTTAAAAATTTGGACGAACGAGTTAAAAAAGCTGTGCTTGTTGGAAGTATGGCTCCGGAAATAATAATGAATTCTCCAAATGGAGAAGAGTTGAAATTGTCAGACTTGAGAGGAAAAGTTGTTCTTGTGGATTTTTGGGCATCGTGGTGTGGACCATGTAGACGTGAAAATCCCAATGTGGTAAGATTGTATGAAAAATATAAAGACAAAGGATTTGAAATTTTTAGTGTTTCGTTGGATAAAGATAAGAATGCATGGGTAAAAGCAATAGATGATGATAATTTGAAATGGAAATGGCATGTGAGTGATTTGAAATATTGGAGTTCGGCTGCTGCTAAATTGTATGGAATATCCTCTATACCATCGACTGTGTTAGTCGGTAAAGATGGGAAAATTATCGCCAAAAATTTGAGAGGGTATGAACTTGAAAAGAAGTTGCAAGAAATTTTCAATGATTAATGAAACTCTATGTTGAATATATGCGTTTAAAGAAATGAAAAATAATTGATATAAAAGCAAACATTAGGGATGAAAAAATGTTTTTTTTGAAGAGAAATGCATGAAAATTTATTGAAATTATACATATACTAGAGCAAGTAGATAGCAATAAGAAGTTTTGTGTTATGAGATTGAAATACAATGGTATGTGGTGCTTGGTCTTGAAATTTTAAATACTCTGTTACATGTAATGCAAAAAAAAATGAACAAAATTGCAAAAAAATAATTTTTGAATGAAAAAATATGTGTATCTTTGCAAACTAAAACTTGAAAAATAAATAGATAAAAGAAATAATTAAAATCTAAATGTTATGTTGAAAAGAATATTGAAAATTGGAATGGTCGCATCTGTTATGATGTGTTCATTTAGTGCGTTTGCACAAGAAGAGCAAACCCAAAAAGAATATCAATATCCAAACTACAGTTTTTGGAGCAATTGGTCGTTGGGAGCTAATGGAGGAATGACTTTGAATTTAGACCGTGCTGGTGACGAAGAAATTCAACCTTCATGGGGATTTGGTTTGTTCGTTTCGAAAGAATTGAACCATGTTTGGGATCTTCGTTTACAAGGAAATCTTCACAATGTAAAAAATGGTATGGGAAAAAGTGGATCTATGACTGTTGGATTTACATTCTCTATCATTGATGCAATAAAAGGTTACAACCCAGAAAGAGCATGGAAATTTTATTTACTAGGAAGCGCTGGAATGGGTGTAGATAAAAGTGGTGTTATAGTTGAAGATTATGGCCAAGTTTATTATTTAGCCGGTGCAGGTTTGGGATTGTCTTATCGTTTTGCTGAAAGATGGACTGCTGCTTTAGAAGCTAACGCATATTTACCAGGAGATCTAGGAAGTCCATTTGATGGTTTTAAAGGATACTATGCTTACACATCTCTAGGTCTTGCTTACAATTTTGGAGTAACAGCTACAGATAAAGCTCGTATTGCTCAAGAAGCTATGTTGACTCAAGAAAACTTCGATGCTTTGACTCAAGAGAGAGACCAAGCTAAAAACGAACTTGAAGTATCTAAGAAAAGCGAACGTGCATTGCAAGAAAAAGTTGCTGCTTTAGAAAAAGCTCAAGTTAACAATGAAAGACTTGCTAAGAGTGAAGAAGAATTAGCAAAATTGAGAGCTCAAATAGATCAAATAAAGAAAGAACAATTGACTTTCTATGCATTACCTCTATCTATCCTTTATAGTGTAGACGAATATAGAGTTCCTGCAACAGAAATGAAGAAAATGAAAGCTATTGCTCGCGTAATGAACGATAATCCTGATTACAAATTCACTATAGTTGGATTTGCTGATTATACAGGAAGTGCTGATTACAATCAAAAATTGTCTGAAAAACGTGCTGAAGAAGCTAAGAAAGTTTTGGTTAAGAAATATGGTATAGCTGAAGATAGATTAATAATTGCTGGTAAAGGACAAGGAGATTCTTTTGGTGATGTTAAATTACCTATCAATAGAAGAGTATCTTTCTATCGCGTTATTGAATAATAATTGTATGATATAAATGAAAAGGCTGGCAGTTATGTCAGCCTTTTTTATTTGAACATAATTGCAAATATCATTGTTTTTGCAATAAAAATAATGATGAAAAATAAATTTGTATTGTTGCAATCAGTGTTGCAAATATTAGTGCTATTAGCTAGTTTCGCTATTATCATATCGTTGTCCTTCGAGATATTTTATTTTACTCAAGATGTATTTTTAAGCTATTTTCTAAAGTTTCAATTTTGGATATGTCTATTCTTTTTATTCGATTTTGTAGTTGAATTATTGTTGTCAAATAATAAGAAAAAATATGTTAGAACCCATCTTGTATTTTTTATTATATCAATTCCATATTTATCGATAGTATCATATTTTCAAATAAGTCTTTCTGATGAATTGTATTATTGTATGCGGTTAATGCCTATTGTTAGGGGTGGATATGCTCTTATAATGGTCGTTAATTGGTTTACAAAAAGTAAGATGGCAAATCTATTTATATCATATTTATTATCTCTTATGATGGTAATATATTTTTCTAGTCTTATTTTTTATGTTGTAGAAAAGCCGGTAAATTCATTAGTGCAAACTTATGATGAGGCATTGTGGTGGGCATTTATGGATGCAACAACAGTAGGATCGAATATATATGCCGAAACTACAATAGGGAAAGTACTTTCGGTTTTACTTGCTGCTTTTGGAATGATGATGTTTCCAATATTTACAGTGTATATAACCGATAGAATGCAAAAAGTATTGTCGTCGGATAAAAAGAGAGTTTCTTGATAATGGTTAAGTGTTTTAGATAATATAAAAAGGAACACTTTATATATCTAATATTTTAAACTCTACTCTTCGATTATTAAATCGTCCGGCTTCTGTTTCGTTGGTATCTATTGGATGTAATTCTCCATAGCCTTTATATTTTAATCGCTTTTCGCTAATTCCTTTATTTATTAGGTATTTTACGACAGCATTTGCTCTGTTTTCAGAAAGACGTTGATTGTATTCTATGGTTCCTTTGTCATCGGTATGTCCTCCTATTTCTATTTTCATATTAGGATTTTCTGTAAGTAATTCAATCAACTGTTGAAGTTCTTTGTATGATTGTTGTAATATGTTACTTTTATCAAATTCGAAAAATATATTTTTCAAAACAAAAGTACTTCCGACTTTATATTTAGTTGTATCTTTTGGTGGGTTGTATGGAGGCTTGCAAGTAAGGCAATATAGGGTAACATCATCAATATAATAGTAAGCACCCGGAAGTAGGTATGTTAGTGAATCTAAATCGATAACGTTGGAATGGGAGGCCGGAAAGAAATTTCCGATAGTTAAGTATTCTTCTCCTCCTTTTGCAATAAATTCTCCACTTATAGTATCCCAACCTTTAGTATTTATTAGAACATTATCGTGATTATTTACAACTTGAGGGGTGTAATATGTAGATGTGGTTTGTGTTATTTTTTTGTTTATTTTTCGTTCTTCTTTTTTCATTAATACCGATTTTACAGTATCAAATAAACGATATTCGGAAAAGACTGCGCCTATTGTGGCTACTGCACCGGAAGAGTATTCTGATAAGCTTACGTGGAATGTTAGACGATATTTTTCTCCTTCTTTTAGTTTTCTTTTTAATTGTGTTTGCAAATATTCTCTATATTCTGTTTTTGAACAATAGATACCGCAATATCCGTTTCCTGAGTGAGGTTCTTGTATCCCAAGTTTATTGTTTGGAACAAAACATTCTTTCATTCCACACACGTTAAAATAATCTGCAGAGCCATTCGTAGGTTGGAACCAAGCGTCTACAATGGTTAGTATGCCCAAGGCATCAATACGGCGAGGACAATCTTGATATGATTCGAAATCGGAATTATAAATCAAATTTTCATCAGGAGCCTGAGCTTTGGTGCATATTGTTGTTGTTAGCAATGATAAGAAAAAGAATATAGACTGCTTTATTTTCATTGGATTATGCTTTATTTATTGTTTTTTGTATACTATTCCATAAATTATTGGCACTTAAATCCCAACTGAAATTATTTCTGCGTATTTTCCCTTTTTCAACCAATTGTTTTCGTAAATCATTGTTGTTGGAAATTTCATTCATAGCTTCAGCAATTTCATCTATAGAGAAAGGGTCAACAAGTAGAGCTGCATCTCCAGCAACTTCCGGCATAGAAGTAGTTTTGGATGTTATTACTGGAGTTTCTGCATAAAAACTTTCTAATATTGGTATGCCAAATCCTTCAAAAAACGATACATATGTCAGAGCTAGAGCAGAGGATAATAACTTGCCTAGTTCGTCGGGTTCTACTCTGCCTAAAAGTATTACTTCGTCTTTGTGTTTCATGGAGTTGTATGTGTCTTCGATTTCACCCTTCCACCATTTCTTTGAACCTACAATAATCAATTTTACAGAGTTTTTATCAACGTCTTTAAATTTGTCGAAAGCTCGGAATAGGTTTGCCAAATTTTTTCGCATAATTATTGTGCCAATGAATATAAAATAAGGCTTGCCTCCTGTGTATTTATTTCTAATAAGATTTTGGACATCTTCTGGATAAGGATGATAGTTGGCATGTGAGCCATTGTAAACAACATCTATTTTGTTGGGTGAGATATTGTATGTTTTTACTATGTCTTGTTTGGAAAAATCAGATACAGTGGCGATTCGAGTTGCGTATTTGGCAAATCTATGAAAGAAATATTTCATGTACCAATGGTGCGATTTTGCTAGAAAATTTGGATAATGTTCAAAGTTTAGATCGTGAATAACAGTTAATGTCGGCACCTTGGTTTTTAAAGAAATCCATCCATCGGGAGATAAAAATAGATCTATTTTATATTTCTTTAATGCCCAAGTAATACTATATTCAAAAAAAAGATACCATAGTAATGGATGTCTTGCTTGAGGATGCAATACCACCGGTTTGATATTAGAAGAAAATATAAATTCCTCACTTGGTTTTCTGTCGAAAAAAAAGTAGAATTCATGCTCAGGGTGATTTTGAGTTATTCTTTTTAGTGTTTCTACTCCAAACCATCCTATTCCATCCAACTTATTGTGAAGAAATAATCGAGTGTTTACCGCAATTCTCATAGCTGTAATTTTTATTTTTTGATATAACTATATTTCCAATGACATTATTTATTATTGGAGTCCATAATGATTTGTTCAATAACTTTTGGAAAATACTCGTATTCCAATGAATGGATTTTATTTGCCAGTGTTTCAGGTGTATCTGTTTCATCAATTTGGCATTTTGCTTGGAATACAGTTTTGCCTTCATCATAATTTTGGTCAACAAGATGGATTGTTATTCCACTTTCTTTTTCTTTGTTTGCTATTACAGATTCATGTACATGCATTCCATACATACCTTTACCACCATAGTTAGGAAGAAGTGCGGGGTGAATGTTTACAATTTTATTTGGAAAATGTTCTAATAAATTTTGAGGAACAAGCCATAAAAAACCGGCCAAAACTACAAAATCAATTTCTAGATCCTTTAGATATGATAATACGTTGTCTGTAGAATAGAAATCTGTTTTACTAAAATATTGGCATGGAATATTTAAATTTTTAGCTCGTTCAACGATATAGGCATCTTTTTTGTTTGTGATAAAAGTTGAAATTTTTATTGTCGAATTATTAGCGAAATATTCGGTTATTCGTTGTGCATTTGAACCATTTCCAGACCCTAATATCGCAATACGTGTTTCTTTTTTCATTGTTTGTATATTTTATTTTGTTGATTTATAGTATTATATCTTTTCTGTTTTTTGTGTTTATATTGTTCTAAAAGCTTTATATACAAATAAATACATTGTAAATAATGCATTTTTGCATTATTATGCTACTAAAACGATGCAAAAATAAGATTTTTATTTGAAAAAGCGATAAAAAAGCTTATTTTTATATCTGTCTGTGTCTTAATCTTTTAATGATTTTATTTTGTTCTTTTTCTCTGATATACAGCGCTTTGTAAAATATGTATTGATATGGTAAAAAAATGAAATTATAATCTTTTGTTTATAAGAACATTAATGCTTTAAAGGATACAAAAAACGCAAAAAAAGTATTTTATATGAGTTTTTTTTCGTTACTTTGCAAAAGTATTTAACTCAAAAATTTTAGAAACATGTCTGAAATTACAAACAAAGTTATAGCTATCATAGTTGATAAGCTAGGAGTTGACAAAGAAGAAGTAACTCCAGAAAAAAGCTTCACAAGTGATTTAGGAGCTGATTCTCTTGACACTGTAGAATTAATCATGGAACTTGAAAAAGAATTTGATGTTCAAATTCCTGATGATCAAGCTGAAAAAATCGCTACAGTAGGTGACGCAATTGCTTATATTGAAAACGCAAAAAAATAATTTATTTCACGTTTTCTTATGAATTTGAAAAGAGTAGTTGTGACAGGTTTAGGATCACTTACTCCTATAGGTAATACGGTTTCCGAGTATTGGAAATCGTTGTTAGATGGAGTAAGTGGTGCTGACTTGATTACTCGTTTTGATACTTCATTACATAAGACAAAATTTGCATGTGAAATAAAAGCATTCAATCCCGACAATTATTTCGATAGAAAAGAAAGTCGGAAGATTGATTTGTATGCTCAATATGGAATTGTAGCCGCCTCAGAGGCTATCGAAGATTCTGCACTTGATTTGGAAAAAGTAGATAAAGATCGTGTTGGAGTTATATGGTCTTCGGGAATTGGAGGAATAAAGTCATTTGAAGAAGAATGTTCTAATTTCGCCAACAACGGAGTGCCTCGCTTCAATCCTTTTTTTATTACAAAGATGATTGCCGATATATGTGCAGGACACATTTCGATAAAGTATGGCTTTTGCGGGCCAAATTACGCAACGGTTTCGGCTTGCGCATCATCGGCTAATGCCATAGTGGATGCTTATAATCTTATTCGATTGAACAAGGCCGACGTGTTTGTTGCAGGAGGTTCCGAATCCCCTATCACCAATTGTGGTGTAGGTGGATTCAACGCCATGCATGCTTTATCGGTAAGAAACGACGACCCTAAAACGGCGTCGAGACCATTCGACAGAGATCGCGATGGTTTTGTAATGGCAGAAGGAGCAGGTGCTTTGGTATTGGAAGAATACGAACACGCTGTTGCTCGAGGTGCCAAAATTTATGCAGAGATTGTAGGAGCAGGACTTTCTGCTGATGCTTATCATATGACTGCCTCGCATCCGGAAGGTAAAGGAGCAATGTTGGCAATGAAGAGTGCTGTAGAAGAGTCGGGGCTAAGATTAGAAGATGTAGACCATATCAATACCCATGGAACATCTACACCGGTTGGAGATATATCGGAGCCTAAGGCTGTAGAACGCCTGTTTGGGGAGCATGCCCATAAAATTACTCTCAATTCGACAAAATCAATGACAGGACACTTGCTCGGTGCTGCAGGTGCAGCCGAAGCAATTGCAACAATATTGGCTGTGAAAAATGATGTGATTCCTCCTACAATTAATCATTTTACCGACGATCCTGATATCGTTCCTTTGGATTTTTCTTTTAATAAACCGACCTATCGTAAGGTGAACTTTGCGTTGAGCAATACGTTCGGCTTTGGTGGACATAACGTGTGTGTTGCATTTAAAAAATACGAGTAGCCGTAATGTTTGGATTTAGTTTTTTGCATAGAAAAGATAAGGAGTCAAAGGAATTTTACGGTTTTTTCAAGAATGTTTTAGGATTTAAACCGCGAAACGTGGCAGTGTATCAGTTGGCTTTTCTTCATAAATCGAAGTCGAAAGAGATACATCACGGGATAAAACTAAACAACGAGCGGTTGGAATATCTTGGCGATGCTGTGCTTAGTGCAATAGTTGCCGACTTTTTATTCAAAAAGTATCCGTATCAAGGAGAAGGCTTTTTGACTGAGATGCGTTCTAAGATTGTAAGTAGAAACAATCTTAATCGATTGGCTCAAAAAATTGGACTTTCAAGTCTTATTCGTTATAATAGAGATTCGCAGGGATTATATAAATCTATCGACGGCGATGCTTTTGAAGCATTGGTGGGTGCTATGTATTTGGAAAAAGGATACAAGTTTACGCAGCATGTCGTTATCGATAGGTTGATTAATATCTACATGGATATAGATAATTTGGCCAACTCTGATTGGAATTTTAAAAGCAAGTTGATAGATTGGGGACAGAAAGAGCGTAAAAAAGTATCGTTCGAAGTGGTACAAGTAATATCTGTAGGTTCGAGAAAGCAATACGAAACAAGAGTACTTGTTGATGGAGTTCCTCACGAATCGGCAATAGAGTTTTCTATAAAAGCTGCAGAGCAGTTGGCTGCCGAAAAAACTTATAAGAAAATGTTTGGTCCCGGAGGATCGCATGTCGACGAATCTAATACCTCCAAGGAATAATACCCTTTAGATTAAAATTCAGTACTTCTTTGTTATTCTTTATTACACAGTAGTTTATGATTATTGTGTGTATCTTTTGTAGTTTTTAACAAGGCAATGGGGCAAAAAACGATAAAAAAATAGTACCTTTGCAATCAAAATGTAAGAAATGGGAGCAGACGAAAAACGACTTATTGAAGATATTAAAAGTGGAAAACTAAAGAGTGTGTACTTGTTAACTGGCGAAGAAAACTATGCTATAGACATGCTTTCGGATTGTTTTGAAAACAACGTCGTGGCAGAAGAGTTAAGAGACTTCGACCAAACTATATTCTATGGTCGCGATGTGACTATGGATATCATAGTTAATACAGCCCGTAGGTTCCCTATGATGTCGCCCTATCAGTTGGTGTTGGTCAAAGAGGCTCAAGATATTCGTAATTGGGATTACCTGTTTCCTTATTTAGAAAATCCACAACCACAAACAGTGTTGGTGTTTTGCTATAGACACAAAAAGATGGAAAAGTCGAACAAAGTCTACAAAGCAATATCCAAGCATGGTGAGGTGTTCGAGAAGGCTAAGTTGCGCGACTACCAAGTGCCCGAATGGATTTCGGGATATGTACAAGAAAATGGTTATAAGATATCGCCACAAGCGTCTGTCATATTGGCGGAATCTATTGGTTTAGATCTTAGCAAGATAGCCAACGAGGTGTCAAAAATATTTATTACCCTTCCTAAGGGTAGCGAAATCACCCCGAATGTTATAGAACAAAACATAGGTATCAGCAAGGATTATAATGTGTTCGAGCTTCAGAACGCTATAGGTCAGAAGGATATTAAGAAATGTAACCAAATCGTGAATTACTTTGCTGCCAATCCGGCCGACAATCCTATACAAATGGTAATTTCTGTTTTGTATGGTTATTTCATAAAGGTTATGATTTATCATCAAGAGCCGGATAAAAAGAATGCTGCTTCGGCATTGGGGGTAAACCCTTATTTTCTTAGTCAATATCAGAGGGCTGCAGCCAATTACTCATTGCCCAAATTGGCGACCATCATTGGCTACCTAAAAGATGCCGACCAAAGATCTAAAGGAATAGGAAATTCGGGTTCGGTAACGGATGGCGAATTGTTGAAAGAATTAATGTTTAAAATTTTGCATTAGAAATGTATAAGAAAGGTTTAGTTTTATTATTATTTGTAGCCTTATCATCGTTGGCTATAGCACAGAATACTATAAAAGGGTTTGTTTACGACAATAACAGTGGCGAACCTGTACCATTTGCCAATGTAGTACTTAAGGGTACAAACTATGGGGTTGCCACCGATATCAATGGTTTTTTTTCTATCAACAAGATTCCCGATGGCAAATATACTTTGACACTTCGATATGTAGGTTTTGAGGAATATGCCGAAGAAATATCTCTTTCGGGTAAGCAGGTAGTTTCGCGAAAAATTAATCTTAAGGTTGCTTCGCAACAGCTGAAAGAAGTAAAGATTAAGGGAAACCGCGAAGAACGAAAGATAGAAACAACCGTTTCGGTTGAGAAAATATCGCCAAAACAGATACAACAAATGCCGTCGATAGGAGGGCAGGCCGACTTGGCCCAGTATTTGCAAGTATTGCCCGGTGTAACATTTACCGGCGACCAAGGGGGGCAATTGTATATTCGTGGTGGATCGATGATTCAAAACAAAACCTTGCTAGATGGTATGGCTGTATATAATCCTTTCCACTCGATAGGGTTGTTTTCGGTATTCGAAACGGATGTAATTCTTAGTGCCGATATCTACACAGGTGGTTTTGGTGCCGAATATGGTGGTCGTTTATCGTCGATAATGGATATTACCACTCGCGATGGAAACAAACGTCATCATACCGGAAAAATAGGTATAACAACTCTTGGTGCTAATCTTATATTGGAAGGTCCTTTGAAGAAAGAAACTCCCGAAAGCAAAAGTACTATCACATATTTGGTAACTGCCAAAAACTCGTATTTGTCGCAGTCGTCGGGATTGTTTTATTCCTATATGGATTCCGGATTGCCTTACGATTTTATGGACCTTTATGGAAAACTTACTATGCAGTCTGAAAATGGTAGCAAGGTAAGTCTTTTTGGATTCAACTATACCGACGAAGTAAAGAACTATCAGTCTATAGCCAACTACGATTGGTACAACTATGGAGGTGGTGCCAATTTTTCGGCAGTAACGGGGTCGAATGCTATAATGGAAGGTAATTTTGCCTATTCCGACTATAAAATAACATTGGAAGACGAGAGCAACTATCCAAAATCTAGCCGCATAAATGGGTTTACATTTGGGTTGCACATGACTTATTTTATAGGAAAAAACAAACTTAAATATGGTGTCGATTTGGAAGGTTTCGGTACAAATTATGAGTTTTACAACTCGTTTGGCAGACACTTTAAGCAAACCGAAAACACCAGCGAGATGTCGGCCTTTGTAACCTATAACATAAAAGCCGGAAAATGGTTGATAGACCCGGGTTTCAGACTTATATACTACGCTTCGGTGGCCGAGGTGAGTCCGGAACCTAGATTGGCTATAAAATATAATGCTACCGACAAGTTGAGATTCAAATTGGCTTCGGGCTTGTATAGTCAAAACTTCTTGGATGCAAAATCGGACAACGATGTGGTAAACCTATTTACAGGATTCCTTACAGGATCGGAAAACTTGGGAGTGTCGTCGACTTTCGGTGGCGAAGAGGTGACTAGCTTTATACAAAAAGCACAGCATATTATTCTGGGGGTAGAGTATGATATAAACGACTATTTGCAGTTGAATATAGAACCATATTTCAAAAACTTCTCTCAGCTTATAAATATGAATCGCAACAAAATGTTCGATAACTTGCCCGAATATCAAGAAGGTGGCGCTTACGAAACACCGGAATATTTGCGTACCGACTTTATAATAGAGAAAGGAAAAGCCTATGGTGTGGACTTTAGTTTGAAATATAGCTACGACAAAATATATCTTTGGGTAGCATATTCGTTGGGATATATAGAACGTACCAGCGAAGCCGAAGGTGCTTACAATCCTCATTACGATCGCCGACACAATATCAATACCTTGGCTACATATACTGCCGGCGACTCTAGAGAATGGGAATTTAGTGCAAGATGGAACTTTGGTAGCGGATTTCCATATACTATGACCAGAGGTATATACGAGCTTTTGCCATTCTATGATATAAATACCGATTATGGAACAGGAAACGGAGAAATAGGTATATATTATTCTGCCTTGAATCAAGGACGTTTACCTTATTATCATCGTTTCGATATATCGGCAAAACGTAAATTCTCGCTAGGCAGACGTTCGATATTGGAAGTAAATGCCAGCATAACCAATGTGTACAACCGAGAAAATATGTTCTACTTCAACCGACTTACTTTCGAGAGGGTAGACCAAATGCCTATTATGCCAAGTTTGGGTATGACATTGACATTCTAGTTTGCAACAAAACGCAAAATATAATTACAACATAGTGAATTTAAAAATTGGCAATTTCTATATCCAAATAGAGATTGCCAATTTTCATTTTTTATAGCACGTCTGTGTTTAATTTTATATATGCTCCAAATGTGTTATATGTTCGTCGGTGTATTAATAAAATTCTCATATTTTAACAGCAGCTGATTTAACACGAAAAACAGCGTATTTTTCCAAGAAAACGTGCTGCAATACGTACAGCCGAGCTACGAAGCCTTTGGAAAATTAAACGCTTGATTACCAATGGATATTGTTTTCTGCCTTTTCTCTGAAAAATGCTCAGACGATGAAAATATACCGCTATCCCGATGGTAATATACCACTCTCCCGACGAAACCCTACTGTCAACGTGATGAAACCCGGGTGTTCTCGCGATGAAAGTATGGTAGTTTTGGGTAAAAACTCCCATACTTAGCACTCAAAACTATGGTATTTACGCCACCGAAGTATGGTGGTTTTGCCTTGCGTTTAACATTTAAAAATTTTCTTTAACATTTAACCTTTCTCAAAAACTCCGATATTTTCCGCTCCGAAAATATCTATCTATTAGTTACGCAAATAACATATATAGGATAATCCAATAACATATATAGGATAATTGAATAACATATATAGGTTATTTTTATCTGAATATTATGTTCAAAAAGTTTAATTTGTAGCTTCAAAATGCAAAATATTCTTGTATAACAGTTAGAATATTTGAGTTTGAAATTTATACTTTTGCAAATATGAAAAAAACTTTTTTCCAATTGGAATTTTATGTGTATCTTTGCATATCGTTTTGTGGGTGCAATGATGTAAATTCTCGCCGGCAAAATGAAAATAAAAGTAATTGATATATGATTAGTTTTATATTATCGATAATAGTTCTGTTGCTTGGCTACTTTTTGTATTCTAAATTGATAGCCAAAGTGTTTGGAGTCGATGCACAACGACCTACCCCTGCCTACTACAAGCAGGATGGTATAGACTATATGCCTATGAAACCATGGCGTATTTTTCTTATACAATTCCTGAATATAGCAGGATTGGGACCAATATTTGGTGCTATTATGGGCTCGCAGTTTGGGTCGGCGTCGTTCCTATGGATAGTATTTGGAAGCATTTTTGCCGGTGCTACCCACGATTATTTTTCGGGAATGATATCGCTGCGCAACGGAGGTATAAGTCTGCCCGAAATACATGGTAAATACTTGGGAAATGGTGTCAAGCAGTTTATGCGTGTATTCACAGTCTTTATGATGATATTGGTGGGAGTGGTGTTTGTAGATGGTCCTGCCAAGTTGTTGGCAAATCTGCTGCCAAACATAAATGTATATATTTGGATATTTGTGATATTTGCCTACTACATCATAGCAACGCTTTTGCCCATAGGCAAAGTTATAGGCAAGGTGTATCCTATATTTGGGATATGTTTGTTGTTTATGGCTTTTGGTATATTTGTAGCTATATTGGTCAATCAGCCTGCAATTCCCGAATTGTGGGATGGTTTGGAAAACAAAACGGCCAATCCCCAAGCCACACCCATATTTCCCATGATGTTTATCTCCATAGCATGTGGAGCTATATCGGGTTTTCATGCCACACAGTCGCCACTTATGGCACGCTGTATGACCAACGAGAAACAAGGTCGTCCTATATTCTATGGAGCAATGATAGCCGAAGGAATAGTGGCACTTATATGGGCTGCGGCAGCCACTTACTTCTTTTTCGATCCCAATAGCGGTCGCGAGGGGGTAGACGTTAGCAAAGGTGCTGCCGTAATAGTAGACTTTATTACCAAGAACTGGTTGGGAACATTTGGAGCAGTGTTGGCTATAATGGGTGTTGTGTTTGCTCCTATCACTTCGGGCGATACTGCGTTGCGGTCGGCCAGACTTATTGTTGCAGATTTTCTGAACTACGACCAAAAGCCGATGATAAAGCGACTTATAATATCTGTACCTATATTTGCAGTTACAGCAGGTCTGTTGGTTTGGGAGATTAACGATGCCGACGGATTCGATATTATTTGGCGATATTTTGCATGGGCAAACCAAGTACTTTCGGTGCCTACATTGTGGGCTATAACTATTTATTTGGCCAAAAAACAAAAAGCATATATTATAACTTTAATTCCTGCGTTATTTATGACAATGGTTTGTGCTACATTTATATTGATAGCACAAAAAGAAGGATTCGGATTGCCGGAAACTTGGGCTTATTGCATCAGTAGTGCTGTGACTTTGGTATTGGCAATAGCTTTCTTTGTGTGGAAAGCAAAAAACAAAAAGAATTTTGATAGCGAAACAGAATAAAAACATATAATAATGAATAAGAGATTTATAATAGCAACATTGATACTTTCCATAGCAGCGGGAAGTGCCTTTGCAGGCAAAAAGTACAGAAATTCTACCGAAAAAATGGGGCTTAAAGGCGATGTAAACTACATGGTGGTGTATACATACAATAGCAACATTATAGACAAAAAAGGAGACCGACAACTAGTGTCTACCGACTCGATAACCTTTGATTTGAGAGGAAATCTTGAAGATAAGTTTACTACAGCCGGCAACAAGTTTACCTACTATTCGTACTACTTCGACAAAAATGGATATTGGTTGGGTTGGAACGAATACGATCGCAACTACCAGATTACTGCACGTACTGCCTATCTAAACGATGAGCGTGGCAACTGTGTGGAACGTACAGTGTATGGCAGCAAAGAGAAAATGGTGCGTAAAGAAACCTCGACTTATAGCAAGGATAACAGATTGCTGGAAGAATTGAGATATACCGAAGAAGGTACTATCGAAGAAAAACGTGTGTACAAATACGATAATAGAGGCAACTGTACCGAAATAGAATTTTACGATGTAAATGATAGCTTGATGCAGACTTATATGTATAAGTACGACGAACGTGGCAACGAAACAGAATGGCGTTTTTATGCTGCCGATGGAAACTTAATAGCTATTACTACTACATATTACGACGAACACGAAAATGTAACCGAGTTGATTTCGTTTAACTACGACGAACATTTGAACTGGAAACACTCGTACGAATATACCTACGACGAAAATGGCAATTGGATAAAACAAGTGATATACAGAAACAATAAGCCATATCAAGAAATAGAACGCAAAATAGTGTTAGACTAATTGTAAATACATATAGGTATGATAGTAACAACAACACAAACCATAGAAGGTAAAAGAATTGTAGACTACAAAGAAGTAGTGTTTGGCGAAGTGATAATAGGTATCAACGTATTTAAAGATTTGTTTGCCGGAGTAAGAAACATTGTTGGCGGACGTTCTAAGAGCTACGAAGAGGAGCTTATAAAAGCAAGAAACAAAGCTATGGCAGAAATGCAGGAACGTGCCGAACAGCTTGGAGCCAATGCAGTGGTAGCGGTAGATATAGACTATCAGGTGTTGGGTGCCGACAACGGAATGATGATGGTTATAGCTTCGGGAACAGCAGTGTATTGCCAATAAATTTTGTAGAAATATTTAGGGGATAAGCAACACGTCTTATCCCTTTTTTATATGGATAATGTAGCAATATATGGCGCTTGGTAAAAGCCAAAATGCTATAGTCCGAAGAATAATAAAAAGCAATTGTAAGATAGAACGATTGCTTTTTTTATTTATATATGCTCTGTAATTTTCAATAATGAAATAAAATTCGTATCTTTGTACGTTTTTATATGCACAAGTGTGCGTGGTAAAACAATTGTAAGTAACATTAAATTAATAAGATAATTATATAAATAGATGGTGAATTTTTTATCGAAAATATTTGGCAATAAGTCGCAACGCGATTTAAAAGAGGTAATGCCCTTTGTCAACGAGACAAAAGCAGTATACGAAACAATAAAAACTCTGTCGAATGATGAGCTTAGAGGTAAGACCATAGCATTCAAAGCAGAGATAAGAAATGCTGTAGATAAAGAAGAAACAGAATTGCAAGAATTGCGTACTCGAATAGAGAACGAATATGATATGGCTGTAGAAGAAAAAGAAAACATCTACAAACGTATCGAACTATTAGAAAAAACATCATACGAAAAGACACAAACAGTACTTAATAAAATCCTTCCGGAAGCTTTTGCTGTAGTGAAAGAAACAGCACGTCGTTTTGCCGAAAACGATGAAGTGGAAGTAACAGCTACCGACCGCGACCGCGATCTTTCAGCAGTACGCGACAGCGTTACTATACGTGGCGATAAAGCATACTACAAAAATACATGGTCGGCCGGTGGTAATACCATCAAGTGGGATATGGTACACTACGATGTTCAGCTTATTGGTGGTATAGTATTGCACAATGGAAAAATAGCCGAAATGGCTACCGGTGAAGGTAAAACATTGGTAGGTACATTGCCTGTATACCTTAATGCTCTTCCCGGAAAAGGGGTGCATGTTGTTACAGTGAACGACTACTTGGCAAAACGTGACTCTGAATGGATGGGTATGCTATTCGAGTTCCATGGTTTGAAAGTGGATTGTATAGACAAATACGAACCACATTCTGAAGAACGTAAAAATGCCTACTTGGCAGATATTACATACGGTACAAACAACGAATTTGGTTTCGACTATTTAAGAGATAATATGTCGAGAAATCCGGACGAATTGGTACAAAGAGAACACAACTTTGCTATTGTCGATGAGGTTGACTCTGTACTTATCGACGATGCTCGTACTCCTCTTATCATATCCGGACCTACTCCAAAAGGCGACGATCAAGAGTTTGATCGTTTTAAACCTATAATAGAAAAAATATACAACGCTCAACGTACATTGGTAACACAAATATTGGCCGATGCAAAACGTTTGCTTACTTCGGGCAATGCCGACGACGAAAAGAAAGGTGGCGAATTATTGCTTAGAGCTCATCGTGGTTTGCCAAAAAACAAAGCGTTGATTAAGTTCTTGAGCGAACAAGGTATGAAAGCAGTTCTGTTGAAAACAGAAAACTTTTATATGCAAGAACAAAACAAGCACATGCACATAATAGACGATGAACTTTATTTTGTTATCGACGAAAAACAACATACAATAGATTTGACCGACAAAGGTATCAACTTCTTGGGTTCGCTTGGCGAAAATCCAAAGTTCTATCAATTGCCTGATGTTGGTTCGCAGATAGCAGAATTGGAAAAAGAAGATCTTTCGCAAGACGAAAAACTAAAACGTAAAGACGAAATACTTAAAGATTTCTCGATACAATCCGATCGTGTACATACAGTAAACCAATTGTTGAAGGCTTACACATTGTTCGAAAAAGACGTAGAATATGTTGTTATCGACAACAAAGTAAAAATCGTCGACGAACAAACCGGACGTATAATGGAAGGCCGTCGTTATTCTGATGGTTTGCACCAAGCTATCGAAGCCAAAGAAGCAGTGAAAGTAGAAGCAGCAACACAAACTTATGCTACTATTACTTTGCAAAACTATTTCCGTATGTACAAAAAGCTATCGGGTATGACAGGTACTGCCGAAACCGAAGCAGGAGAATTTTGGAACATATATAAATTGGATGTAGTTGTTATTCCAACCAACCGTCCTGTAGTGCGTCAGGATATGGAAGATATGGTTTTCAAAACCAAACGCGAAAAATATACTGCTGTTATCAACGAGATAGAACGTTTGCGCAACGAAGGTCGTCCGGTGTTGGTAGGTACTACATCTGTAGAAGTGTCTGAATTGTTGAGCAAGATGCTTACAATGCGTAAGATTAAGCATAATGTTCTTAATGCTAAATTGCACAAAAAAGAAGCCGATATCGTAGCCGAAGCAGGATATGCAGGCACCGTTACTATTGCTACCAATATGGCAGGTCGTGGTACCGATATCAAGTTGAAAGAAGGAGTAAAAGAAGCAGGTGGGTTGGCTATCATAGGTACCGAACGTCACGAATCTCGTCGTGTTGACCGTCAGCTTAGAGGACGTGCCGGTCGTCAAGGAGACCCGGGAAGCTCTTTGTTCTTCATATCGCTAGAAGATAATTTGATGCGTTTGTTCGGTTCGGAACGTATTGCAAAAGTAATGGACCGTATGGGTCTACAAGAAGGCGAAGTGATACAACACTCTATGATTACAAAATCTATAGAACGTGCTCAACGCAAAGTAGAAGAAAATAACTTTGGTATTCGTAAACGTTTGTTGGAATATGACGACGTGATGAACAACCAACGTACTGTTATCTACAACAAGCGTCGCAATGCTCTTTATGGCGATCGTCTATCGATAGATATTTCTAACATGTTCTACGATACATGCGAAACTATATACGAACAAGCATACGCTCAAAAAGATTACGACTACTTCAATATGGAAATCTTACGCATATTTGGTATGGAAATGCCATTCAGCGAAAAAGAATTGTTCGATGGTCGTAAGAGTGGTATTGTAGAAAAGATATACGAACAAATATATTCGTCGTATAAAGATCGTATGGCACGTTTGGCCGAATTGGCATACCCATTTATAAAGAATGTGTACGAAAACACTCGCTACGAAAATGTTGCGTTCCCAATCACAGATGGAAAGAAAACTCTTAATATTGTAGCTCCTGTTAAAAAATCGTACGAAAATAAGGGTCGCGAAATAGGTTTGGCTATAGAAAAGAATATAACCCTTGCTATTATCGACAACGAATGGAAAGACCATTTGAGAGAATTGGACGATTTGAAACAATCGGTTCAAAATGCTACATACGAACAAAAAGATCCTTTGTTGATCTATAAGTTCGAGTCGTTCAATCTATTCGAAAAGATGTTGCTTAATATAAACCGCGAAATATCGTCATTCTTGAGTAGAGCATCGTTGCCAATAAATCAAGATGAAAATGTGCGTGAAGCTAAACAACCTACTACCGATAATAGGAATCTAAAAACATCTCGAGAAGAACAAACATCGGCTCAACGTACCGCAGAACGCGAAAAACCGCAGCCTGTACATGTAGAAAAGAAAGTGGGACGTAACGATCCTTGTCCATGTGGTAGCGGAAAGAAATATAAAAACTGTCACGGTAAAGCAGAAAATTAATAAATAATAAAAATTATATCATGAAAAGATTAAGCAAATCATTAGCAATAGGATTGCTAACAATTTCGATGGCTTTGGCTAGTACTGCTGAAGCTTGTACCAACTTTTTGGTAACAAAAGGAGCCAGCAAAGATGGTTCTACATTCATAACATACGCAGCCGATTCACATACTCTTTATGGCGAATTGTACTATCGCAAAGCTGCTAATTTCCCAAAAGGAACTATGTTTACAGTTATTGATTGGGATTCGGGTCGTCCTCTTGGACAAATAGAACAAGTGGAACATACTTATTCTGTAGTTGGAAATATGAACGAACACCAATTAGCTATAAGCGAAACTACTTATGGTGGTCGTCCTGAACTAGAAGGACAAGGTGTTATAGACTATGGTAGCCTTATCTACATTACTCTTCAACGTGCAAAGAATGCTCGCGAAGCTATAAAAGTAATGTCTGAATTGATTGAAAAATATGGTTATGCCAGCTCTGGAGAATCTTTCTCTATTGCCGACCCTAACGAAGTATGGGTTATGGACCTTATAGGAAAAGGTAAACCTGAATATGATACTATAAAAGGTAAAGCTCGCTTGAAAAAAGCTTACAAAAACTGGAATCCGGGTGCTGTATGGGTTGCTATGCGTGTTCCTGACGGATATGTTTGTGGTCATGCAAATCATGCTCGTATAACTGCTTTCCCAATGGAAAAAGATTCTAAAAACTCTATCAGCAGCAAAAATATGGCTCGTATTTTCGAACCTAACATTGATGTTGTATATGCTTACGATGTTATAGACTTTGCCAACCTAAAAGGTATCTACGTTGAACGTGATGGTAAATTCAGTTTCTCTGACACTTACGCTCCACTTGATTTCAGTGCAGCAAGAGGTTGCGAAGCTCGCGTATATGCTTTCTTCAACAGAGTAAACTCTAATATGAAACAATACGAAAAATATGCTATGGGTCACGACTTTACTACTCGTATGCCTCTATGGATTAAACCGGACAAAAAATTAGGTTTGGAAGATGTAATGGCTATGATGCGCGACCACTACGAAGGAACTTCTATGGATATGACTCAAGACTTGGGCGCCGGTCCTTATCAATGTCCTTACCGTTGGAGACCAATGGGCTGGAATATTGATGGTGTAGACTATGTTCACGAACGTGCTACTTCTACTCAACAAACAGGTTTCTCTTTCGTAGCTCAATGTCGTTCTTGGTTGCCAAACATCATTGGTGGTATCCTTTGGTTTGGTGTTGATGACACTTATAGTACTGTATATGCTCCTATGTACTGTGGTATCAACAAAATTCCTTTGTGTTTCCGCGAAGGTAACGGAAGCATGGTAGAATATTCTGAAACTTCTGCTTTCTGGTTGTTCAACCGCGTTACCAACTTTGCTTACTCTCGTTACAACGATATGATAAAAGACATCATCAAAGTTCAAAACCGTTTGGAAAGTGGATTTATGAAAGATGTAGCATCGTTTGACAAAGTAGCAGAAAAAGAACTTGCTTCTACAAAAGATACAGCAGCCGTTATAGCTATGCTTACAAACTTCTCTGACGCTCAAGCTGAACTTATGTTCAACGAATGGAAAAAGTTAGACAATTACCTAATGGTTAAATACATTGACGGTAACATCAAGAAAGAAAAAGACGGTAAATTCCTAGAAAGCGAATACCGCGATGGTCAATGTGTGTTCCCAGAACAACCTAAATATCCTGAATGGTGGTACCGTGCTATTATAAAAGATCACGGAGAAACCATTAAAGTGGTAAAATAATAAACCAAACATAAACAACAGAAGAGAGGTAATCTTATCAGAAGGTTGCCTCTCTTTTTTTATGCTTTTGTTTTGTACTGAAAAAAAGTGCCACATTCGTTGCTCCTAAGTATGGGAGTTTGCTACCAAAAGTGCCATACTTTTGAACTAAAACTGCCGCACTTTTGATGGCTAAACCACATGGTTTGTGATTTACTGATTTGGGTTCTCATATTTGTAAAGTAGGAGATGGAAATGTTAAAGTTGAAAATAAATCAAATATTATTTTGCAAAATGAAAAACTATTTGTAATTTTGCACCGTCGTTAGCTCCGAAGCCCTAACGGGGTATAAGGGTGGGCGACAAACATATATAGAAAGAGACGTTGAACAAACGTTTTATCTGCGACATGTCGAATCTCGCAAATTCAATACATTACTCGCATGGTAAAGCAAAGTCAATGTCCCATGGGTTTTGTTATACATAATAATCTTATAGTATACAATACAGCGTGGGCTTCGGCATTGCTTATCCTCGAGTAATGGGCAATGCGAGAGCCTCGACATGTGGGATGAGCGATAGTTGGATTCCCACGTTTCCTTTTTGTATATATCATGTAATAATAACAATTTTATAAGTGCCTATTTTGGAATCGATGGGGTAACAACAAAAGAATGTAATTGCTTCGGAAGTGTGTTTTATTGTTTTGCTTTGGATTCTGAAATAGATAAAGGTATCGTAAATGAAAAATTCTTTAATTCAACATATCAGGAATGTGTTCAACGCACTGAAAATTGAAGAAGAATACTTTGTGTATGATTCTCTTAATGATATATTGCCCGATTGGTTGGAAAAAGAAGAGTTGACTCATGAGTTTGTTATTTGCTGTAATGTTGGATTTGATAAAGAACGATTACAGCAATTTATTCATAAAGAAATATTCAAAATTGACAATCACTATTATTGGTTTGAAGGATCAGGGATTAAGCCTATAAAAAGTTTAAACGACAATATTGTTGAAACATCACCGATTTCATCAATAGAAAAACTTAAGGCACAAACAAGGTTGCCATCTTGGTTAGATAATTTTATATTCGGAACACTTTGTGCTGAATATGCACCGGATTTTCAAAGATTCGAATATAATCTTAATCTTCAGCATGAAGATAATCTAAAATATTTGGGAACTTATTTTCCAAGAAGCTATGCTGAAACATTTTGTATATTTGATAATCTATTCTGCAATAATGTTATAAAAAAGACCTATGAACAACTGACAGAAGTAAATATTCTTTCTGTTGGTTGTGGTACCGGAGGTGATTTAATAGGTTTACTTACTGTTATTAATAAGTATTTTGCTTCAATAAAACGGATAAATATTGTTGCTGTTGATGGTAATGAAGACGCATTGAATATTTTATCTCAAATAGTAGAACGATTTGAACAGCAATTTCATAAAGAGATAAATCTTACTGCTAAACAAATCTTCTTTGATGAAATTATTGGTGTTGATGTAAAATCTTCTTTTGATTTTATTATTACATCAAAAATGATAAATGAGATTATTAATAACGGTAAAGGTGCTTTTAATAATTCATACTATGATTTTGCTAAAGTTTATTCGCCAATGATAAAGGATACAGGAATTTTAATGATATTGGATGTAACAACCAAGGTTGGAGTGTCTGGCTTTTGTCCGATTCTTTTGAATCAGCAAATTAATAGATTTGTTTATGAACATTCTGATTATGTTTCTCTAATTCCGATTCCTTGTATTGAGAAAGAAAATTGTCAAGTCCAATGTTTTACACAAAAGGAGTTTTCTGTATCACATTCAAAATTTGAAAACGACAAAAGCCGTGTGGCGTATCGGATAATAGTAAAAAAATCGTTTTACAAAAAGATACAATTGAAACCGCAAAATGTCCAATATCAAATTCAGCCGGACAGATGTTGTGGACAAGGTACTATTATTGCAGATGCGTTCTTTTTGTCGAATATTGATGATAATGTAACTAAGGATGAATGTAAAGAACCTATTAAAACAATTGTAAATAAATCAGAAGTTATTGAAAATAAACGAACTAATCATGTTAATGTTTTGGATTTTTTAAAAGAAACATTGGATCGTTTGCATACAAAACAATCTAAAGAAGCATACTTAATTGATACCAACGCGTTTATTTATGCACCTAATATAATAGACAAGATTGCAGAAGAATATCCCATTTTTGTTTCGGCGAAAGTAGTTGATGAACTTGATCATAGAAAAGATATAACATCCGGAAATGATAAGAAAAAGATACAAAAAGCATTGAAGTCTATAAATATGGCAATTTCGGATGGACGTGTGCAAACTTTGACATCTGATGCCAGATTATTGCCAGCAGATTTTGATCGTCGTTCACCGGATAATCTTATTTTATCAGTTGCATTGAAATTGAAAAGAATGGGATATACACCGATACTTGTTACATCGGACAATGGATTTCAAATAAAAGCAAAAACATTAGAGATAAAAACTATTTCATATACAAAGATAAAATCAAAAATTTAAATATTATGCCAAAAAGAAGTTTTTTTGTACAAGAGTCACAAATGGATAATTATCAATATATAATAATAAATAGCACAGCTTCAAGTCTTGTAGTTAAAGGTTGTGCAGGTAGTGGAAAATCTATTTTAGCCTTATGGAAGGCTAAACAAATTCAAGATAATAATAGAGGTTCTTTCCTTTTTATTGTTAAAATGAACTCTCTAAAACAATATATGCATGATGGGATTAGTCAAATTGGAATTGACGAAACCAATGTGGAAACTTTCAATAAGTGTTTTTATTTTTCAAAACAGGATGGGGAGTTTATAAGAGGTAATTGGAAAAAGGGACATTTTGACTATATACTTGTTGACGAGGCTCAAGACTTGTCAATTGAGGATATACAACTTTTACGTTCCAAAGCGAACAATGTATTTTTTTATGGCGATTCCGCACAACAGTTGTTGCCAAACGGTGCTAGAATGGAGACCATTGCAGACAGATTGGAGATTCCATTACGTGAATTAACATTCAACTATAGATTGCCCAAAAAGGTGGCACGTGTTGCAGCAATAATTAACTCAGAAAATGATGAATTAGAAACAAGATGTGTAAATGAGGGGGTAGAAAAACCATTTGTGTTTAAATGTAATTCGTTTGAGGATGAATTAGATACAATAATGACAATTATTAATAATCGAAAATTTGAAGATGTCGGTATTTTTTATCGAAACGATAAAGATGTGGAACGTGCATACAATTATTTTCGGAATCACAATTTTAATGTGGAAGCAAGATTTTTCGGAGGAGGTGTTGATACCTTGAATTTTAATTCTACTAATCCGAAAATTCTTAATTACTATAATTCAAAGGGATTGCAATTTGAAGCAGTATTCATTCCTAATTTTTCGGATTTAGATCAAAAATTTTCAACAAATGCTAGGAATGCTCTCTATGTTGCAATTACTCGTACATACCAATCTTTGTATATTTTACATTCCGGAAATTTATCAAGTTTCTTCGATGATGTTCCAACCAATTTATATGAAACCCCACAAAGCCAAACTGAATTATTATGATACCTAAAAAGTTATATATACCTACTTCGACGCTTAACTTTAATAATATAATGTCGAGTGAATCAATTTCCCCTGCTGCTTTTTATGCAAATAGGAGATATGGATATAAACGTTTTGAAAAAGTTGAACCAAATAAACTTGATAATCTATTATTATTGTATGATAAGTATCCAATCTTTGAAATAAATGATAAGGAGTTGGAAAATTATCCATTGGTGATTGAAATTGATACTAGGTTTATTTCAGAGGATTGCGTTCAAGAAGAGGCCGATGTGTTTTTTACAACAAAAACAATATATCTTAATCCATTTACAACTCGTATTATATTCAGAACAGAAACTGAACGAACTGCATCTTTATCAAAAGCAGAGCCGAGTATTGAAAGTAAGCTAATTTCTTTGTATCAAGGTAAATTTGTCGTTTTATCTAATGATATAGAGAGTTCTCATTGGCAACCGATAAATATTGATGATAATTCAGATTATGACAATAATGCTGTTTCGTTTGATATTATCATCAACAAACTAAAAGGAATGATGTATGGGTATTTATTAGGTGCCAATAATTCTTCTTCCAAAGAAGTAGTTTCTTTAAAAAGGAATACTAAAGAACTTAGAAATGTGTTGTCTGCTATATTGGCAAGTCCTGATGGCCGGGCTACACAATACCAAACTCAACAATTAAATAACCTTTACACTGAAATAAATAGAGATTTTTATACAGTAAGTGGAGTTGAAACTCGCATAAATAATATTATTGCTGAAAAAAATAAAAAGTTTGAGACACCTAAATATGTTGATATACTTAAGGATGCAGGATATTATCAAGAATGGTTAAAAAAGCAGATTTCGTATTTGAATCTTCGTTATTATCAGGTTGAGACATTCTATTCGTCTCCAAAATCTATGGATAAAGTAGCAGAACTTGATAGGTACATTGACAGTATTGAAAAAAAGATTTCTGTGTATGATGCAAAACAAAAACTTGCTGTGTCGGAATTTCCTATAGTGCAAAATTGTCGCATAGTTGATGTGCCCAATCAGAAAGAATTTCTTTCAGTCTTGTTTACTGCATATAAAGATGAAGTTTGGATAGGAGCTGAATTTTTGTCTTCTCGTTTAAATTTTGCCAAAACCGGCGGTGTGCTTCTTCGGGAAAAGATGGGAGATAAATGGGAAACAAGTGTAGTAAGGAATTATATCAATTCATTATTAAAGAATTTAAACGAATATACGGAATTTGAGATAAACAGCATTGATTCTGATGTTCTTAAATCTTTTGCAGCCTTCTGCCAAAAGGGGGAAGGTGATATTGACAAATTGAAGGACTATCTTATTTCTAATGGTATTGGAGATTTTCGTATTGCGTATGCTCTTTGGGGACTTGTTTTCGGTTATGCCGAAATGCCTAAAACACTTACAAATGATTTATTTGAAAGCGAAGATGAACAATATATATCTGAATGTTATAAATACATTCACAAACAATTACATTCAATTGAATTAGATGGCGTTTTGGATAGAGTATTGAAAAAAGGAGATTTAAATCGGGTAAAAATAAATGAAGGTAATAAAGTTGAATACTATGGTAAAAATAAAATTGAAGAGCAATCACTAGAAATTAATAATTCAATTGGACATAGAGATGTTTCCGTGCCAGAAGAACTTAAACTGATTTTTGAGACTGAAGCATTTAAAAAATTGATGCCAGATATTCAGAGCTATTTCAAAGAAGAATCTGAGGCCTTATATCAAGGAACCGTGGATAAATCGTATATTGAGGCTTTGAAAAAGCTTCAATACCCGTATTCAGAAAGAGGTTGGAAAACAAATTGGAAAGATGCAATAAAAGTATTGGCTTCTAAACAGAAAAAAGTAACGAAACGAAATAATTTATCTCAGACGATGTCTTTGTTTTCTTTAGAACCGACCGGAAAATTCTTGGAGGATTATGATTTCTTACGAAACAATGAAGAGTTTAGAAATATACTACGTAATATTAAGGGTTGGGAAAAAGATTTAGAGTGGTTTATAAGTGCACACAATCCAATTCATGAAGATTACAAATATTATAAAGATAAACCGACAGATAATGAATCAGTTATTATGCAATTTGTTCGTTTTAAAGAAGGTAAGTATAAGAACACAGAAGAATTTTTGAAAAAGATATATCTAAAATAATGTATTGGTTCAAATTGATTGTTGGAAATTAATGAAAGATGTAAATCTTTTGTTCGATTAAATAGTATCTACGAATTGTAGATATATATGAAAATCTTTTATCCCATATATCTTAACATCATAACATATATATGTTAGCACAACAAGATATATGGGATAATTTTATGGGATATATTACTTTCTACTGACGAAAATGAATGATTTTGTCAATTTTCGTCAGTAGGATTTATTTGTATGTGATGATTAATGTTTGTAATATTTATGTAGATTGTTGTTAATCATTATTATTTCATTGATTGTTTAATTGCTGTATTTCTACTGACGAAAATGAATGATTTTGTCAATTTTCGTCAGTAGAGGAAATGTTGTGGGGTGTGTTCAAACTTTTGGTTGTTTATATTGTTCTTATTCTACTGAAAGAAATAACAATATTATTTATTTAAAACATAATTATTTATGAACTTTACATTGCCCCCATTGCCTTATCCAACAGATGCCTTGGAACCTTTTTTGTCGAAAAAAACAGTGGAATATCATTATGGCAAGCATCATGCCGCCTATGTAGAAAATACAAACAAGCTGGTACGCGATACACCTTTCAAAGATAATAAAAATCTGGAAGATATAGTTTTGCAAGCCGATGGTTCTTTGTACAACAATGCTGCACAAGCATGGAATCATAATTTTTATTGGCATTGCTTTGCTGCCAATGGTGGAGGTATGCCTCATGGTAAATTGGCCGAAAGGATAGATAAACATTTTGGTTCGTTCGACGAGTTTAAAACCAAGTTTGCCATAGCTGCTACTTCTTTATTTGGTTCGGGTTGGGTATGGTTGGTAGAAAACAAAGATGGGTCATTGGAGATTTTTCCTACTGCCAATGCCGACAATCCATTAAGATATGGCCGTAATCCAATACTTACTTGCGATGTGTGGGAGCATGCTTACTATTTGGACAAGCAGAACCGTAGGGCTGAATATGTAAATGAGTTTTGGGACAAAATAGATTGGAAAGCAGCTAATGAGCGATTGAAACATCATGCAGGCAAATGTTGTTCGCTTTAGAGATTTGATATTAAAAAGAATAAAGGCAACTTCTAAAAATTCCACGTTCTATGAAATATTATCATATGATAAAAGAACTTTTGCGTGATTTGCATTTTTTCTTGGAATCTTTTTATCTCTTTTTCAATCGCATAGCCCGCTATGCTCAATCAAAAGAAAGTAGA
>JAFZDP010000059.1 GCA_017561155.1 Bacteroidales bacterium
AGAAAGATTTCTACTTTCTTTTGATTGAGCATAGCGGGCTATGCGATTGAAAAAGAAATAGAAATATTTCGGTAAAAAACGCAAAGCACGCAAAAGTTTCAAAGAACAGTCTTTTGTTTATCCGAAACGTGGAATTTTTAGAAGTTGCCTACAACAAAATCGGTCATAGAATTATCAAATAACGACACAAATAATATATCTGTATACCCAAATCCGACAACAAAAGAAATATACATAGAAAATATTTCCGAAATATGGAATAATTGTATACTTTATATATTTGACATCTATGGGAAAATAGTTAAACAAGAAAAAATCATTTATGACAAGATGGTTATAAACCTTCCAAACAGAAAAGGCTTATATTTCATCGTTCTAAGAAATAACAAGAACCAAGAATCAAAATATTTTAAAATAGTAAAACTATAAAAATTCAGATATGGGGACAATAGTATTTAATATAAACAAAAAAATTATTCCTTTATATACATTCGTACTTTTTATACTTTTATTGGATTTTACTCATAGTTTTGAACACTACTATTACACGCCTATAGATGGTGACCTACCAGGTGCAATTGTTCCTGCGGACGATGTACTACCAATACTTGATAGTCCCTTAGGGTTCAACACATTATTCAATGGCGAAGAATATCCAAATCCCAACAAATACTTTGCTCATAAGATCTGCCATCTTTGGTTCAACAATGTACCATTGTTCCTACAAAACTTTGTTTCACCTATCGATAGTTTGTATTTAGCATGTGCAATAGGAAAATTACTTATGCACATACTGCTGATAATAATAATTATTATAGTAATAACAGGAAGTTATCGTATATGGTCTTTCAAGTCGATAGCACTTGCCTTATTTATCACTACACTATTCCAATCGTATGGCTATCAAGCATACATTGGAATCATAGACATTGCTACAACATATAGCTTCTTCTATGCTCTACCCATTATCATACTACTAGTTTCTCTTCTACCGCTTTTATTTGAAGTACTTCACAATAAAAAAATTCCACATTGGGTCACAATCCTTTGGCTTGTATGGGTTCCGTTGTGTACACTTAGCGGTCCACTTAATCCCGGAATAGCTCTAATAATATGCTTTATTTGGTTTGCAGTATCAATAATCAAAAATCAAAAACTTACTTTTAATCAAAAGGTATTACTAACTGCACTAACCATATTTTCGTTATATTCTTTATTTCTTGGCACCTACAATTCCATCAACGGAGAACATATCAAACCCATAATTCAACGTTACGCAGACTTGCCCAAAGGTTTATTCTATATCTTGACAGGTAAACTTGCATGGCCTATTCTTATAACAAGTTTAATAATAAACACTATATTAGTAAAACGCACTAATGCAACATTGTACAAACAATTAAAAGAACGATGGTTTATTATTCTAACATTCTCTACACTGTATTTATTACTACTTCCACTTGGCGGTTATCGAGACTATCGCCCATACATCGTTCGCTACGATACCTTTATACCTATAACTATTACAATGATATATATGTATACTTATTCTACATATCATCTTATCAAATGCTACAACACCAAACAGCGTTGCTTATATCTACCATTCCCAATATTGATTATGTTGATTTTTAGCAATGCCGACAATAATAAATACACCAACAACCAATGCGAACGCAATGCCATTGAACAAATAGCGACATCTAACAATAAAGTAGTAATGATTAATACAGATTGCCTTGTAGCAGAATGGAAACAATCAACAGACTCTCTTGACTCAAAATTGGCATGTAAAATGTTTGAACGATTAAATATCATATCGAACGAAAAACTATATTTTCACTCAATGGATAAATAAAATCATCGATTATTGCAATATTAAATATTTCATTACGTTATTAATCGATTAATTGAATAATATAATTATACACACCATATATGGAAAGAAAAGTAAGAGTGCGTTTTGCACCAAGCCCTACAGGACCGCTACATATAGGCGGCGTACGTACAGCTTTGTACAACTATTTTTTTGCAAAACAACATGGCGGCGATATGATTCTCCGCATCGAAGATACCGACCAAACTCGTTTTGTTCCGGGAGCTGAAGACTATATCATAGAAGCCCTAACATGGTTAGGCATCAAATTCGACGAAGGCGTACACATAGGCGGAAACTATGGTCCTTATCGTCAATCGGATCGTAAACCTATGTATAAACAATATGCCGACCAACTTATAGAAACCGGCTGGGCATACTATGCTTTCGACAAACCCGAAGACCTTGAGAACATTCGTAAAGAATACGAAAGTCAAAAGAAGAACTTTCAATACGATTGTACTACACGTTCGGCAATGCAAAACTCTCTTACCTTGTCGGCCGAAGAAGTAAAACGTCGCTTAGATTCCGGCGAACCATACGTGGTACGCTTTAAATTCCCGGCCGATACAGAGATATTGGTAAACGACCTTATACGTGGCGAAGTTCGCATGAACTCGAACCTTTTGGACGATAAAGTACTATTCAAATCCGATGGAATGCCTACCTACCATTTGGCAAACATCATAGACGACCACACTATGGAGGTATCGCATGTGATACGTGGAGAAGAGTGGTTGCCATCTGCCCCACTACATGTTATGTTATACAAAGCCTTCGGTTGGGAAGACACCATGCCACAGTTTGCACACCTTCCATTACTACTTAAACCCGATGGCAACGGCAAACTAAGCAAACGCGATGGCGACCGCCTTGGTTTCCCTGTGTTTCCATTGGAATGGCACGACCCTAAATCCGGCGAAATATCTTCGGGATATCGCGAAAAGGGATACTATCCAGAAGCAGTGGTAAACATTCTTGCTTTCCTTGGTTGGAACCCCGGTGTAGAACAAGAAATATTCAGCATAGACGAACTTATAAAGCTTTTCTCGCTAGAAAGAATAAGCAAGTCGGGTGCCAAATTCGACGTAGAAAAAGCAAAATGGTTTAACCATAAATATCTACAAACTAAGACTAACGAAGAACTTGCTGCACAGTACATGCCAATATTAGAAGCCAAAGGTGTGAAAGCCGAAGCTGCCTTGGTAGAAAAAGCAGTAGCCCTTACCAAAGAACGTGCAAGTTTCATTGGCGACCTATGGGAACAAACAGCATTCTTTTTCCAAGCACCTACAGAATACGACCCTGCCGTAATCAAAAAACGTTGGAAAGAAGACACACCGACACACCTAAATAAGATTATAGAAATAATAGAAACAACAGCTTTCGAAAAACAAGTATTGCACGACGCTGTTATTGAAGGGTACATTACAGCCAACCAATTAAACATGGGACAAATAATGAACTGTTTCCGTTTGTGCTTGGTAGGTGCAGCCAAAGGTCCGGACTTGTTCGAAATAGTAATGCTACTTGGCAAAGACGAAACAGTGGCAAGACTGAGAAAAGGAATAGAAACAATTAACATCTAAAACAAACCAAATATTATTATGACATCAAACGAAATTCAAAAAGAAGGTAAATCGTGCAATACTTGTGCACACAAATGTTTAATAGCACTAAATGCAGTATTGCTAGTAGGATTGGTAGTATTATACATACTATTTTTCGGTTCTAAATCGTGCAAAAACGACAACGTTGCAGCCCATGGCACAACAACTATCGATGGAGTTGATGTTTCGGGATTGAAAATCGGATATATAGACACAGACTCATTGATGCTGCAATACGAGTTTGCCATAGAACTAAACGAAAAGTTGGAAAACTACGCAAGTAAAGAAAACGAATACAAAGAAATGTCGATACGTTTTCAAAACGACTACAACAACTTCCTAAAAACAGGAGCTTCGCTAACACTTACCGAACAAAAGAAAACAGAAGAATCGTTGAAAAAACGCGCTGAACAATTAGCCAAAATGGAAGAACAGTTGCTAAACGAACGTACAAAATTAGAATCGGTGATACAAGTTGACCAAAAGAAAATGATCGATGCAGTTTATGCCTTTGTACGCGACTACAATGCGAACAACCAACAATTCAATGTTATTCTTAAAAAATCATTTTCGGAAAGTCCTGTGCTATACATCGACAATTCGATGGACATAACACGCGAAATCATCGATGGACTTAACGAAGAATATCGCAATGTAAAAGGAGAATAAACCATTATTCCGATTATAAAAAAAACCGAACCCTATACAGGTTCGGTTTTTTATATACCACACTTAGCTATCAAAACCATGCGGTTTACGACACAAAACTACGGCACTTACACCTCAAAACTCCCATAGTTACGACCCCTAAACCGCATACTTACAAGTGCCGAATCACGTAGTTGAAAATAAGCACATACTTATGTGTCGCTTTTTTTCTGAAGCGGTGATACTAAGTTGTCGGTTATAGTGGTTTTGAGAAACATTGAATCTCTCATGAGAAAGAATAAATCTCACGTGAGAAACATTACTTCTCAAAAGCTGCTTCTCTGTAAATGCAAAACCATTGCAAGGGATTTTGGAAAGTGGTTTGGCGGTGGATAACGACACGGAAACCACAAGACAACTTCTAAAAAATATCCACAAATCACTTGCAATGTGAATTTTAGAGGAGCCTTAACGTGGTATATCTTGAGTATATTTGCGATATTCGCTTGGCGTTTTGCCGGTTTTTGTTTTAAAGAACTTGCAAAATTGTGCCACAGTCTTAAAACCGGAATTGATAGCAACTGTTTCCAAACTCAGGCTCCGATTTTGCAACAATAGTTTGGAAGTATACACTGTTTTTTCGTTTATCCAATACATTACAGAATGATTCGTAGTCTTTTTTATGATAGTGTTTAGGTATGTGTCGGATATTTCCATCTTTTCGGCATAGTAATTTACCGTACGGTTTATTGTAGTTTCCGATGCCAAAATGGTTTTGAAACCCTCTGTTATTTCTTCTTCTCTGTTAAAATGCTTATATCCCAAATTGTTACTCGAACTTTTATCAATATCCATTACCATAGTTACAAGCGACATTGCCACAGTGTGTAAAATATTACTTTGCACTCCTTGGGTTTGCAAAATATTGTTTAGAAGCTCGAAAAACAAATCTACCGTTGTTTTATCGCCATCCGACAGATGCACCATCAAGGGTTTTAAACCGGATATTTTCATATATTGCAGTTCGGGAAAATCCATTGCAAGCATGCGATGTTCGGAGTCGTCGCTTACACTCTTTAGCGAAAGTATGCTGCGAGGCGACACCAAAAAAAGGTCGCCGGCATTGATGGTATAAGTTTCAAAATTGATGGAATGTGCCGCTGTGCCCTTTTTGAGATAAACCATTCGGTATTCGGGAGTGTAGCGAGGTTCTTCCATTTTATCAATATAAGGATTAAAATCCATAACCAACGAAAACTTTTCAGAAAAGAAATTATTGCCACCATTGTCCATAAATGCCATCTCTTTTCTTGCTTGGCTGTCTATCTCAAGTATACTGTTTGTATTATTCATATTTCTATTATTTTTAATCGTTTTTGAAAGTTCAAAGATACATACTTTTTATGTATCTGACAAATGTGCAAAAGTCTATCGGGCTTAAAACATAAGATTCTTAGATATTTATATGCTATAAAAATATATTCGAAGGCGTTCTTTTTTTTACCATAAATACATACTATGCATTGGGAAAAACTCAAAATCACGCCATTGTTTGGGCAAAAAAACATGTATTTTTACATGTTTTTCTCAGTTGAATTACTTTTTTTGACAACAAAAACTATATTTTTATGTTTTTTTGTTGTCAAATTCTTATGCAATTGCAAGAAACTTTTATATAATTACATATCAATAAAATGTAGATATTTGTCGAATATAAACACAGTGGTTATTGTTAAATACTCAATAGCATACTAAGAAATTGATAATAAATCTAAGAAATTGACAATTGCACAGTTCAGAAAAAAGTATTACTTTTGCACCACGAAAATAGATAAAGAAAGTGATAAACTTTAGGCGAAAGAGGTATCGATAGATATCTGCGCCGCAGCACGGCATAGGTAGTTTTGTAGAAAAACAGACCGATGCAAAGTAAAAGAAGTAATAACAAAAATGAACGAAAAGATGAAACGAAAATAAAAAGCCTTGCAATGACGGTAAGCGAAATACACTTGCAAGGCAATGACAAAAAAGAGGTGCACTTGCAAGGAGTGAAGCTAAAAATTAAAAGCAAAACACTTCACCCTTGCCCAATAAGCACCTTGGTTTGACTAACCTATAAACGTCCTACAATAATATTTATTGTACGCTTCGCACGAATTAATGTATAATTCTTGGATTATACCATTTGTGGAACATTTTAAACATTTTAGAATATGGCGTAAAGGATACTTATAAAATATTGGAGAATAGGCTTCGATGCCTATGCAATAAAATTTATTTATTAACTGTACTGTCCTATTCAAACAAAAATACAAATATTCGACGTAGGGTAGTAATAAATATAGGAGAATTAAGAATGAAGACATTAGTAAATAAAATATTTTTAGCAGTAGTTGCAATAGTATTAGTAGCCGGAACAGCATTGTTTACTTCTTGCGAGAAAGAAAACGAAAAACGAAGTCGAGAAACAATAAATGACAATTCTAAATCGGAAATAAATGATGAATTATACAACTCATTATTGAAGAAACATGATTGTTCTATTAGCGTAGTTGGTGATGAAATAAATTATACTGTATTTGGAAGATTAGATACGAATCTTGTTGGAATCCGAGAATACGTAGATGAAGTTTTGTATGAAGGTATGATGTATATTACAGAGGATGAAAATATTTTTTCTATGTCAAAAATTGATGAAAATACAATTGATCTGCAAGTAGAGAATCTTACATCTGATAAATATAGAATTACATTAGGTGAAGTAAAACAAAACAAGGATACACTAAACTTTTCATTAAAACATAATGATAAACATATAGCTTATTGCTCATTAAAATTGCCCAATGGTACAGAAAACTTTATGGATATATTACCAATAACATTAAACGAAGACGCAAAGATTCATCCGGCTGTTGTAGTTGCCTTAAAAATTGCCGGTTCTTTTCTAGTGGGTGTTGCTGCAAGCATTGTAGCCGGTGAAATTATGGATAATGACAATTATGATGAACGAAAAGCAGAAAGATGTTATGCCGAGATGCGTGAACAGGCACGTATGTGTTATAGCAATGGTGGACGTTTTTCGGCACGGCACGGAGAAAATCATGAAGGATGCTCTCATTCATGTAAATAATATTTTAAATACAATTGCGTTTTTTAACACATGCAGGTGTGTGATATAAAAGAAAACGCAATTGTATTTAAAAACATAATTAGCAAATATATGAATTTAAAATTAGAAAAAAAAGAAACGCAAAGCAATATTACTCCTATATTGTGGGCAGGAGTGATATTATGGATATCATCATTACTAATATTGTCGATATTAGGTATATTTGGATATGGATTTGAGCAAGATGTACTTAGGGGAATGTTTGGAAGTATATCTCCTTGGTTGGTATTTTTGGTCGGAGGTATTGTTGGGCCAATATGGGAAGAATTTGCCTTTCGATATTGGACTGTGGGAAAACTGTCGGCTCGCATTACTAGTTTTTGTCTTATTTTAATATTTGTTTATCTTGAATCAGGTAATATACTTTTTACTATAGGTGTGGCGGTGCTTCTTTTTGTACTAATGTTTTTAATAAAGAAAAATGAAATTGCATTGATAATATCAACATCGGCAATTTTCTCATTGATACACATAACCGGTTTTTCGTCATTATCAATTATGGCAGTGATTGGATTAATAGAGATATTTTCAATGGCTGTAGTGATGTGTTGTTTAGCACTTAAGTACCGTTTTGTTATTGCAATAGCCGTCCATATAATAAATAATATTATTGCTCTTTCTACATCCGAAGAAAGTGGAAAAAGATTTATAGATAACCAACATAACTATAATATTACTGCTATTACTAACAGTGGAGAAAACACAATTGCTATAAAACCTATAAATGGCAAAGATGTCAATATGATAGAACTAACTGATAGTACCGAAACTATAATATCATTTCAAGGAAGCATGTCGGAATTTATAGATATGATGTATCGTATGGATACAAATCATACTATTACTACTCTTTACCGAATGAATAAAGAAGACGAGAAATTGATGCCGGATTATAGTTTTGTATTGAAATTATGTGATACAAATGCGACGAATTGTAATGATATATTGTGTCGTACTATGAAGCTTGGTGTTTTCTTAAAACAAGATACTTTGTATGAGACTGTATATTGTTTGACTTTAAAAGATAGTGCAATATTCAATAATCGACAAACTGATTGTGAATATCCAAAAACAATAAATGATTTTGTCATGGAAATGCAATACTTTTTTGATTTACCAATAATTATAGATGAAAATATAGATAAAAATCAAAAGGTATGTATTAATTTATTTGATATAAAAAATATAGATTTTTTTAATGCTGTATATGGAAAATTACTTGGAGTTGAATTACTCAAAACAGATGCCAAAATTCCGGTAATTGAATTTAGAAAACAAAAAGCAAATTATTAGTAAATCACAAAAAGCAAACGAAGCCAAATTCCATAACCCAATAAAAAGCCTTGCAACGACGGTAAGCGAACTACACCTGCAAGGCTACGACAAAAAAGAGGCACAACCGCAAGGAGTGAAGCTAAAATTAAAAGCAAAACACTTCACCCTTGCCCAAAAAAACACCTTTTCGTAAACGCTCTACAATAATATTTATTGTAAGCTTCGCACAAATTAACGTATATTTTTTTGATTACGCCGGTTGTGAAACACTTTAAATACCTGAAGATATGAAGTGAAAGAAATTTAGAAAAGCATAAAAGAAAAGGCTCTGAGCCTAAAATTATTAATTATATTATCTTCTTTAAACTAATAACATAAATGTTGGAGCAGTATGTGTTGGTGGTGTTTCTACAGCTGTGGAAGTCGGTGTTAAGAAGAAAATAACAGAATGGATAGATAGTTGATTTTAAAGAAATACATATGGGAAATTTAGTAATAGGTTTGATTTTTATACTCTTAGGTATAATATTAGATATAGTTGGCATAAAATCTTCACCAAAATCAAAGAAACAAACGTCATCAGATATGAAAATTTTTATTGCTTATAGTATCAAAAATTCTTGGGGATGGATATTTACAGTATCTGGTTTAATAAGTTTATCTAAGTATTGTTTTGGTTTGGATACTATAACATGGAAAAATGGTCTCTTTCTTTTTGTTGCCATAATTTCAATATCATATACGATACATAAAATCATATCATTGTTATTGAATAAAAAAAACTAAAATATGAAGTTTTAATTACGCAAACAAAAATGTTTGCGTAATTTCCATTTTTCACACTTATCTTATGCTAAAAAAAGTTGACATCAAAGTCAGCAAAAATGCATAAAAAAAGTAAAAGGAAGAGAAAATTTTACATATCTACTCTTTTGGCAAAAGTAGTAGTAAAAATTTACCCTACCCCTTTTTTGAAGCAATCAAATTGGTTAAAAAACGACGATATACCGTCACGAAGATGAAACCCGGGTATGAAAAACGCTGTCATTATTGGATGTTTTTCCCATCGAGATGTAGGCAGATTTACATCGCGAAGAAAATTGAACTCCATCACGATGTAGATAAAACTTCCTCGGGAGGAAATTTTGTTTTCTTAGAAGATAAATTTGAAATCCCTGATGGAGAGAGTATGAATAAA
>JAFZDP010000060.1 GCA_017561155.1 Bacteroidales bacterium
AGTGTCCGATATGCATATTAGTCTAATTTTATTCAGACATAAATATATGAATTTCAAAAGTCGGACACAAGTATGCACAATAAATTAATTAATAATCAGCACAATAAAAATAATATTAACAATATTTAAAAGACACTAGTGTTTGCGTAACTAATAGATAGATATTTTCGGAGGGAAAATATCGGAGTTTTTGAGAAAGGTTAAATGTTAAAGAAAATTTTCAAATGTTAAACACAAAGTAAAACCACCATACTTCGGTGGCGTAAATGCCATAGTTTTGAGTGCTAAGTATGGGAGTTTTTACCCAAAACTACCATACTTTCATCGCGAGAACACCCGGGTTTCATCACGTTGGCAGTAGGGTTTCGTCGGGTGGGTGGTATATTGCCATCAGGATAGCGGTATATTTTCATCGTCTGAGCATTTTTCAGAGAAAGTGTAGAAAATAATATTCATTGGTAATCAGTGGTTTAATTTTCTAAAGGCTTCGCAGCTAGGCTGTACGCATTGCATCACGTTTTCTTGGAAAAATACGCTGTTTTTCGTGTTAAATCAGCTACTGTTAAAATATGAGAATTTTATTAATGCGTTAACAGTGGTATTTGACATTTTGCAGCATATATACAATGGTATATTTGCCGGTGCAATATACCATTGTCATCTGCTTTTCGAGAATTATATCTGTCGGTATGCAAATTATCTGTCGGTGTGCATTATCTTTGTCGATACAGAATGTTTTTGGTTGTCGGAAGTGGTTATTATTATTCTGGCAAGATACATTCCGTTTGCAACTTTGTATCCGCTGTCGGAAGTGAAATCCCATACTACTTCGGGCATGGCATACGACCCTTCTACTACCGGTGGGTATAGTGTTTTTACCAATTGTCCCATGGTGCTGTATATTTGTATTTCTATACCTGTTATTTGGTCGGGTTGGTTATGTTCCAGCCTGAAAGTTGTTTGCCAATTGGCAGGATTAGGGTAGGCGTAAAAGTTGCCAATATGGAAAATTTGGTTGTCTACCACATTGAATACTATAGTTGCCGAAGCCGAGTAGTTGTATATATTCCATGCTTTTAGGGTTATTTGGTGCAAGCCATTTTCAAGGTTTTGCAAAGGATAGCTTACATATCCTTTGTGTGGATTTGTGGCATCGGTTTCGTAGTAGTCGTTTAGTACCATTATGCGGTTGCTGTTTCCATCCAGCACTGCCGTAATATCGTGGCCTATGCCACTGCCTACAGCGTTTATGCCCAGTGTATCGTAGAGTATGGCATATATTGTAGGATTTTGATTGGTGGTGCCACCCGATACAAATAGGCTGTCGTTCATAAAAAGACGTATGCCGGGACGAGATTCCACTATATCTATATCTTGGTTGAAACCTCCAAACAAAATGTTGCTATAGCTTCCGGTGGCATCTTCGGTATAAGAGTTTGCATAGTGGCTTAGTTTGCCATAGTCGTATTGGAATACCACGTCTTTGGGAACAATAAAAGAGTAACTGAATTTTCCGTTTATTACCGAGTCGCGACCTTTGTACAGAATGTTCTTTTGTTGCGAGAACTCCATTTCTGTGTCTTCGTTGTCGTTTGCAAGTGTTTTGTATGTTACAAATCTGTCGAATACGGTCGAATATATTTGACCCGAGAAATCGGATATAATGTTGTTCGAATTGTTTCGTATTTCTCCTTCTACAACCACTCTTGTAAGTACGGTGGCTGTGTCGGCATTGTTGTAGGTTGTCGGTTTATTGTTTATTGCGGTTACCACTATTTGGTTTTCGGGCAAAGAAAGTTTTATAGCCGGGTCGCCCAATAGTTGCATGGAATGTGTCATGCAGGCTTCGTTCTTTGCAAGTCTGAAAGCATCGCCAATGGAGTTGTTTTTATCCAAAGCATACAGACATACTTTTGTGTCGAAAGTTTCGCTGTGTCCGATGGGGCGTACAGCTGCTGTAATTGCTATTCCGCCACCATTTGGGGCCAATACAAAACTTTCGGCACCGCAAATATCATCTATTATGTCATATTTGCCAAAACTACAAGTGCTTGCTACAAAGAATGGCAATTGATACTTGTTTGAATACGATGCAATGTCGTTTTTTTCCATGTATCGTTCAGTTCCTATATATTGTATTGAGCCATGTCCTACATAGTTGAGTAGCAAACAGCCATTGTTGATGCGTTTGGTGAGGGCATTTTTGGCTTCGGGATAAAACGAACCTATGGCACCTGATTGTTGAACGTAGGCATCGGCATATATTTTTTCTACATTGAACAATGGGTATGTTTGGTTGATGAGTTGTGTTGTTTTTTCTGACGAGGTAATGAAATAAACGTCGTTTTCAGAACCCGGATCAGCATCATCTGCAAGGAATGTTATATAGTTTCTCCAGTCGCCGCGGTAGTTTCCTTCTTGTAGGTCTTTCTTTGTAAGGTAATATTCTACCTTATCTACCATTGTTTTTGCCTCGTCGGTAGTTTTTACCGGAAAGCGTCCAATGCCTACATCTATGCTCTCGTATATCGAACCTGTTTCCCAATCGCCTAAATATCCAAACATATCGTCGGATGTAAACGACGAGCCTTCTGTGTCGAACGATGTCTCCGACTGGTAGGAAACAATGAATGGAATATCGGAGTTTGTTATGTTTTTGTTGTCGTAAATAGCTTTGCCAAACAATAGAAGGTAGCGAGGCATTTTAAGATTGTTGTCGGTAAGGGCTCTGTCGTATAGCATTTTCAAAAATCGACGTATGGCCATTGCGTCTTGTTTGCCCGACGAAAACTCGTTGTATATTTTTTGAGGAGTTATCACAGCAACATCTAATCCGTTATACAACCGATGTAGTTGAGCCAATCGCTCGGCTTGTGATAAAAATATTTCGGGAGCTACTATTACATAGTCGGCCTGTGGCATTCCATGTAAGTCTTGATTGTCTATTGCCGAAATAGCGGTAGGGGAGTAGAACGAAGATCCATCGAAGGCTACCCATTGTCCATATTGCAAACAGCTGTCGGTAAATGTAGAAATATTGTTGTTTAGTGTTGTAGAAAGTTCGTAAATATTGCAAGGATTTCCAATATTCCATACCCGTACTTTTTGCGAGGAGTTGCCTAATTGGAATTGGTAAAAGCACGAACTGTCATTTTGGCTTATATATCTAAACGGAGTTTGACTTTCTGTAAATGACAATGCCGAAGGGGCGTTGATTTCTATGTAGTCTAAGTATCCGGCAGCCATCGATTCGTTGAAAGAGTACGAAATTTCTATATTACATTTTCCCGATGAGCCTAATTGTATGTTTCTTATTACACCCTGATACATATATCTGTTTCCTTGCGAAAAATAGTGGTTTTGCGAAGCTCCATTTATCGATACTTTGAACGATGAGTTTGTATTAGAAACACTTGCCAATGCATATTTTATGCCGGTGTTTGCACCTTGTATTGCGTTGGGGATAGAAAACGAAAAGGAGCGAGACGATACAGCCGATGAAAATTTTTCGCCAACCCATATTCTGCCGCTTTGATGTGTGTTTGTAATATCGTTGTGTATTGTAGCACAATAGGTGTAGGACGAGATATTCTCTGTTGTAGATTCTTGGAAGTCGAAAGTTGAGATGCGTTTAGGTGCACTATTGTTTTCCGATATGGATAGAAAATAGTAGTTGTATTTGGAATAAGGGTGTACTTGGTATTCAAAGTGTTTGGAACTGTTGTTGTATTTCCAAATATTTGCAGCTTGGGCGTAAAACAGAATGTAATCGTTAGCATCAAACAAGCCGTTGTTGTTGTTATCCTTGACATATATGGCATTTTCTATAAGGTCGTTGTATTCAAAGTCGGTATTTTTTTCCGACAGAGCATTGCCTCCATTCCCGTAAATTCTAAGGTTGGATATTGCCAGGTTGGTAATATCGATATTTTGAGCAACTAAGTCGCTACCGGATATCTTATGTATGCCGGTATTGGCTATTGTAAGTTTATACCATTTTCCCGACGATAATACAGAATGAGCCGGATAAGGATTTGTACTTTTTCTACTAGTGTTATCGGCTGTGTAAGGTGTGGTAGGAGTGAATATTACAGAATAAGAAACTATTCTTTGTATATTACCATTTCTGCTAATGTATGGTAGGATGGCAATATTGGCATTTATTAAGTTGGTATTCTTTTGCAAAGAGGGATAAAAAGTATATTGAATGGAATCGGTAAGTACAACTCCGCGTTGTTCCAAAAAACTGACTTCTTGAACTTCTGCGTCAGTGTACTCTATATTAGAAAAAGAAACATTGTAGTTGTGTTTTGGTAGAGAATAACGATTGGTAGAAACCAGTGTATTGTAGTTTTCATCGAAAGATGAATTGTTGAACAACCCCGACGACAATAATATAGAGTCCGGAATAGTATTCCAAATTATTCTTTCGTTTTTTGTAACCATTTGGCAAAAGATTACGTTTACTTGCATAATACAAAAAACTATCAAACTTATGAGTTTTGCTATCTTCATAGTATCTGAATTTATAAGATGTTTTGTGTAAAAATAATTACGGATTTAATAACAGAAAAAGTTCGAAAAAATTGTGTGAAAAAAAACGAATAAAAATAGGTCAAAAATGCGAAAAAGAGAGAAAAAAAGCCAATAAAAACGCAAATAAATGCTCGAAAGCCTATTTTTTTTAAGTCTGATAATTAGACTAATATAATTTTTTTTATCGTTTTTCCGTGCTGATTCAAAAAAAAATCGTAATATTGCCGTTTAATTTGGAGTATATTTTTAATGTAATATGAAAATGAAGAAGACACAGAAATTAATTGTTGTATTGATGACGCTAATTGTTATGGGACAGGGAGTTAGTGCTCAAGATTTCGCATTTTCTCAGTTCTATGCAAATCCTTTGTATTTGAACCCGGCATTGGCAGGTGCAAAGTTGTGTCCTCGATTCTCTTTAAACTACAGAAATCAATGGCCTGGTCTTGTTTCGGCTTTTACCACAGTATCAGCATCGTACGATCAGTATTTTGATGCATTGCATGGTGGTATTGGTGCTTATCTTTTGACCGATAGACAAGGCGATCATGGCGCACTAAAGAGTAATCACATTTCATTTATGTACTCTTATCGTTTTCAGTTGTCGAGAACGGTATTTATGAATGCCGCTTTGCAGGCTACATTGGTAAACGAAAATTTGGATTGGTCTACATTGACTTTTCCTGATCAGATAGATCCCGATTTCGGTTTTATATTTAATACTGAGGCTGTTCCACCAGAAGATGTAAGTATCTATTACGCTGATTTTAGTGCCGGTTTGATGGTGTATAGCAAAACTTGGTATGGTGGCTTGGCCGTATCGCATTTGACTAGTCCAAGTAATGGATTTTATGGAATAAGCGAGTTGCCTATAAAACTTACAGTACACGGAGGTGCATTGTTTAATTTGGAAGAAGATAGCAGACGTACAACTTTCTTAGACTTAGGAACACCTGTTGTATCTCCAAATTTGATATATCAATATCAAGGAGGTTTCAACTATTTCAATTATGGTTTGTATTTAGATTGGATGCCTTTTATTATGGGAGTATGGTTTAGACATGGAATTGAAAATGCCGATGCATTTATATTCCTTGTAGGTATCCAACAACCAAGTTTTAAATTGGGTTATAGCTACGATGTAACTGTATCTAAATTGTCAAACCAAACACATGGCTCTCATGAAATTACATTAGGATTTATGTTGCCATGTCCTGAAAAGAGAAAACAAATTAGAGCGATACGTTGTCCGTCGTTCTAAAAAAGAATGAAACATTAATCGAAAAATAACGTATAAACGTAAACACGAAATAAAAAGATAAGACCATGAAAACTTTAAAGACATTAAGTTTCTTTGTATTAACAGCGATGTTATTGGCTGGATGTAGTAGTTACACATCAGAAACAACAGGATGGAATTATAATGATTCCAAATGGGGCGGTTTTGAAGTATCCGATAAAACAGAACAAATAACAGGATACGGATTAGTATTTATCGAAGGGGGTTCTTTTCAGATGGGAAGAGTGTCTGATGATACTCGCTATCAATGGAACAATACTCAACATACAGTAACAGTGTCGTCGTTTTATATGGACGAAACAGAAGTTAGAAATGTTGACTATAAAGAATACATTTATTGGTTGAACAGAGCCTATGGTAGCGAATATCCGGAATATGTAAGAAATGCATATCCTGATACAAACGCATGGAGAGAAAAATTGCGTTACGCAGAACCTATGGTTGAACATTATTTCCAAACACCATACTACAATGATTATCCTGTAGTAGGAGTTTCTTGGGAACAAGCTAATGCTTATTGTATATGGCGTTCGAATCGTGTAAACGAAAAAATAGCTATAGATGCCGGTATATTACCACTAGATTTTACTGACTTAAGAGGTGAAAGTGCATTCCAAACAGATGTATATTTTGCAGGTCTTTACAGAGGTGAAACTAAACAAGAATTGGAAAACTTAGACCCGGCAGCTGGTGGAGAACCACGTCGTGTAAGAAAAGATGATGGTATATTTTTACCAAATTATCGTCTACCGACCGAAGCAGAATGGGAATTTGCAGCTCTTGGATTGGTAGGTACTATGATTGATGGACGTATTGTTGAACATCGTGTTTATCCTTGGAATGGTCAAAGTGCTCGTTCTGCTGAAAAAGATTACTACGGACAATTCCTTGCAAACTTCAAACGTAGCCGTGGAGACAATATGGGTGTAGCCGGCGATTTGAATGATGGTTATGTATACACTGCTCCTGTAAGATGGTATTTCCCTAACGATTATGGTTTGTACAATATGGCCGGTAATGTAAGTGAATGGTGTATGGACGTTTATAGAAAACAAACTCAACCACTTGATGGCGAAGAAGTGAATCCATTCAGAGGTAATGTTTACAAAACTTACACTATAGTAGACGAAGAAATATTGATTAATGATACAACTGGAGGAATCGTTTATAGAAATGTTGACGATGATTTGAATAGAAGAAACTATCGTCAAGCTGACAACATCAACTATTTAGATGGTGACTATGCATCTTCTATATACAATCCTATCGACAATACAAATATAAGCACATGGGCTGCCGGTGCTTCTGAAGATGAAGAAGAAGCTTCTGAAGAAGGTGCTGCTGACTATTTGTCGAATCCGGATAGTGTAACAAACATGATGTATCGTAGAAATGCTGCAAACAAATCAACTATTACATCAATGTTGAACAATAAAGTACGTGTTGTAAAAGGTGGTTCTTGGAACGATAGAATTTATTGGATGCAACCTGGAACAAGACGTTACTACGACCAAGATAAATCTACTGCATGGATTGGATTCCGTTGTGCAATGGATAGATTAGGTTCTCAACGCTTAGAAGACTAGTAGTTCTTAGAATAGGGCTAAAGATAAAGAATATTAAAGGCTACCTAATTAAATGGTAGCCTTTACTTGTTTTTGTTGTAAATACTAACTAAATAGAATTATATAATATGAATGAAGTAGAAAAAAGAAGTTATGCTTTGGGTTGTGATATTGGAAACAACTTGAAAACTATGGGTGTTGCTGTAGAAAAAGATGCTTTTGCTCAAGGTGTTATGGATGCTATTAAAGGTTCTATAGCATTATCTATCGAGGAATTGAATGAACAATTCGCTTTGATTAATAAGGAAATCGAAGAAACTCAAAAGCAACTTGCTAATGCAGAAAAAGAATCAGGTGTGAAATTCTTGCAAGAAAATAAAACAAAAGAAGGTGTTGTAGAAACAAAATCCGGTTTACAATACAAAGTAGTAACTATGGGTGATGGTGCAAAACCATCTGCTACAGATACTGTAAAAGTACACTATCATGGTACTTTGATTGATGGAACAGTATTCGATTCGTCGGTACAACGTGGCGAAGCTATCGAATTCCCATTAAACAGAGTGATAAAAGGTTGGACAGAAGGTTTGCAACTTATGCCTATAGGTTCGAAGTTTATATTCTATATTCCTTCAGAATTGGCATATGGCGAAGCATCTCCAAGTCCACTTATCAAACCAAACTCTACACTTATTTTCGAAGTAGAACTTTTGGATATTCGCAAATAATATAGAATATTTTGATTACAGGTGTTTCAGTTTTAGCAACTGAAACACCTATATTTTTTCATTCAGATGCAAATATATTTATTGGAAATACCACAAACGTTGGAGGTTTTTTGTGCAAATAATGATGTTTTGGCAAAGTATTTGACCGATGACGAGAAGCACTTGTTAGAACCTAAAAATTCGGCACAAATGGCATCGATTTTGGGTAAAATAGCTATTAGGTATTTGCTTAAAAAGTGCTTTCCTAATGAATATACGTTGCAACCATTTTCTAAAGCCCAATTGGGAAAACCATATTTTGCGTCGTTACCTAATTGTTATTTCAATATTTCTCATACAAAAAGATGGGTAGCTATAGCTATAAGTGATCAAGAAGTAGGAATAGATGTCGAGGGTATTAGATCGTATAAAAAAGAAGTGGCTAAACGTTTTTTTAGCTCTGCCGAATATTTGTATTTAAAAACTGTACCTTTAGATAAGCAGGATGAAATTTTTACACGTTTATGGACACTAAAGGAGTGTTATGTGAAGTATACGGGTACAGGTATTGCAAATAATTTTTCCAACTTTGCTATCTCTATAAAAAATGAAGTTATAGACATTGAAGGTAATGAAGAATCTGTTTTTTTTAAGCAATACGACTATAAAGGCTTATTTATAAGCATTTGTTCAGTGAAGAATGTCTTTCCCAAAATTATAAATGATCTATCCTTTGAAGAATTAATAACAGTTCTTTGATATTGATTCTTTATATTTTTATTTTCAATATTTGTATTTCTATAAGAATATTTTTTTCATAGTTTATGCTGATAAGTTATAGGAGATAAAAACCTAAAAGGGTTTCAATAATATCTTTGGTATACTTATTTTTTTCTATGTTTTTTGGAGGAAATTTGCTCGTTTTTTTCTGATTTTAGAACAAAATTAGAATTGGTTTTGTTATCGAATTGTATTATATTTTGCATAAAAAAGTGCGGATTTACACAAAAAAAACTTGAATAAAGCTAGTCTATTTTTCAAGAAAGGAGTTTTTTTTTAGATAAAAAAGTCTCTGAAAAATTTAAATGTTAATTTTTTTGCTCTTGTCAAACAGATAGTTGTAAAATATTTTCATATTATATTTGCTAAATTGACATTTTTGTGTAAATTTGCAGCTCGTAATGACTAAATAAAGACAAGTAACAAAAATATAATATGTCGAAAATAAAAACTTAATCCAAACAAAGGAGGCAGGACATGACAAAAGTAAAATCTTTAGCAGACTTGAAAGCTATGCGCGAAAAGTTTCAATCTAATCTTGATGTCAGAGAAAAAGGCGACATTCAAGACGAAATAGTTCAAGTCAAGGTGGCGATGGCTACTTGCGGAATCGCATCGGGAGCCAAACAATTAATGGAGTACATGATGGAAAAAGCGGAGGCACTGAAAATTAGAGCAGTGTTTACACAGACAGATTGTATGGGCCATTGTCAATTAGAGCCAACCATCGAAGTTAAAGTACCCGGAAGAGACCCTCTCGTTTTTGGGCACGTTGATAACAAAAAAGCAGATGAAATATTTGAAAAATATATTGTAAACAACGAAATGGTAGAAGGTGTTATACCTGTAAACCGTGAAGTTATTGACAAATAAACTAAAACGGAGGATTTTTTATGGTAAAATACAAAATGCACGTACTAGTGTGTGGCGGTACAGGTTGTAAAGCCTCTCAAAGTCATGAAATAGTAGAAAACTTAAAATCAGCACTTGTAGAAAATGGTTTGCAAGATGAAGTACAGGTAATTACAACAGGTTGTTTCGGTTTTTGTGAAAAAGGACCTATCGTAAAAATGATGCCTGACAACACTTTTTACACTCAAGTAAAACCGGAAGATGCTCGTACAATTGTTGAAGAACATATAATAAAAGGTAGAAAAGTAACTAATTTACTTTATACCGATCCTGAAACAAATGAACATGTAAGCGACTCGAAACACATGGGTTTCTATAAAAAACAAGTTCGTATTGCGTTGCGTAACTGTGGTTTTATAGATCCTGAAAATATAGAAGAATTTATTTCTCGCGATGGTTATGCAGCATTAGGAAAATGCTTAACCGAATTGAAACCGGAAGATGTTATACAAGAAATTAAACTTTCCGGATTGCGTGGTCGTGGTGGTGGTGGATTCCCTACCGGTTTGAAATGGGAAATTGCCAGCAAAAATCACGCCGATCAAAAGTATGTAGTATGTAATGCCGACGAGGGCGACCCAGGTGCATTTATGGATCGTTCTATTATGGAAGGCGACCCTCATACTATAGTTGAAGCTATGGCTATATGTGGTTATGCAATAGGTGCTACCAAAGGTTTGGTATACATTCGTGCTGAATATCCTCTAGCTATAGAACGTTTGCAAATAGCTATCAAACAAGCTCGTGAATATGGTTTGTTGGGTACAAATATTTTGGGTAGCGGATTCGATTTTGACATCGAATTGCGTTATGGTGCCGGTGCATTTGTTTGTGGAGAAGAAACAGCACTTATCCATTCAATGGAAGGAAAACGTGGCGAACCTACATTCAAACCACCATTCCCAGCTGTATCCGGTTATTTGGGAAAACCTACCAATGTAAACAATGTTGAAACTTTTGCCAATATTCCTGTTATTATAAACAGAGGCGCTGATTGGTTTAACAAGATAGGAACTGAAAAATCTAAAGGAACCAAAGTATTTGCTTTGGCCGGACAGATTAACAACGTTGGTCTTATAGAAGTACCAATGGGTATTACTCTGCGCGAAGTAATCTACGAAATCGGTGGAGGTATTAAAGATGGAAAAGAATTTAAAGCTGTACAAACAGGTGGTCCTTCGGGCGGATGTTTGACAACAAAACACCTTGATACTCCAATTGATTATGACAACTTGATAGCAGCCGGCTCTATGATGGGTTCGGGTGGTATGGTTGTTATGGACGAAACATCGTGTATGGTATCTATAGCCAAGTTTTATTTGGAATTTACTTGCGAAGAAAGTTGTGGAAAATGTAGTCCTTGCCGTATAGGTAACAAGCGTTTGTGCGAAATGCTTACAAAAATATCTAAAGGCAACGGAACTATGGAAGATCTATACGAACTTCGCAACCTTGCAGCAGTTATCAAAGATACTGCACTATGTGGATTGGGACAAACATCTCCAAACCCAGTATTGTCTACTTTGGATAATTTCTGGGATGAATACGTAGAACACGTTGTAGATAAGAAATGTAGAGCAGGTGTTTGTAAGTCGCTAATGCGTTACGAAATAGACCAAAGCAAGTGCGTAGGATGTACTGCATGTGCAAGAAATTGTCCTGTTAACGCCATCAAAGGTGAAAAGAAAATGCCACACACTATTGATACCGAAGTATGTATTAAATGTGGTGCTTGTATCGAAAGATGTAAATTCGGTGCAATTTCTATCAAATAATAATTGGAATAATGAATTAAATTGGATTCAGAAATGGTAAAACTAACTATAGATAATAAATTGGTCGAAGTTGCCGAAGGCACAACGATATTAAAAGCTGCCCGTCAAGCTGGTATCAACATTCCAACATTATGCTATTTTGAATTGGATGGAATGAAGTTTGAAAATAAACCTGGTGGTTGCCGTGTTTGTGTTGTGGAAGTAGAAGGACGCAAAAATTTGGCTCCAGCTTGTGCTACAGACGTTATGGAAGGTATGGTAGTTCATACCCATAGTGCTAGAGTTGTAAATGCACGCAAAACAGTGGTAGAACTTATTCTTTCTGACCACCCAAATGATTGCTTGCAATGTTCTAAATCTGGCGATTGCGAATTGCAAACTTTAGCTCAAAAACTTGGTATTAGAGAAATTCCTTTCAAAGGGGAACAATCGACATATAAAAAAGATAGTACTTTATCTATCGAACGCGACATGGATAAATGTGTGATGTGTCGTCGTTGTGAAACAATGTGTAATTCGATTCAAAGTGTTGGAGCTTTGTCAGCTGTAAATCGTGGATTCGAAGCTGTTGTATCTCCTGCTTTTGAACAAGCATTAGCCGATTCTTCGTGTATCAATTGCGGACAATGTGTTCAAGTATGTCCTGTAGGTGCATTGACATTGGTGGACAATGTTGGTGATGTGATGAAAGCTATTGCCGATCCTAAGAAAACTGTTGTAGTACAAACAGCTCCTGCTGTACGTGTTGCGTTAGGCGAAGAGTTCGGAATGGAACCCGGTTCTATAGTAACAGGCAAAATGGCTGCTGCTTTGCGTAGATTAGGATTTGACTATGTATTTGACACCGATTGGAGTGCCGATCTTACTATTATGGAAGAAGGTACAGAACTATTGGGTCGCATAGGAAAAGTGCTTGGCGGAGACACCTCGGTTAAATTGCCAATATTTACTTCGTGCTGTCCGGGTTGGGTTTCGTTCTACGAAAAGAATTTCCCGGATATGTTGGAATATCCATCAACAGCAAAATCACCACAACAAATGTTTGGTGCTGTAGCTAAAAACTATTGGGCCGAAAAACTTGGAATAAAACGCGAAGATATGGTGGTAGTATCTATCATGCCTTGTTTGGCTAAAAAATACGAAGCTGCTCGCGACGAATTCAAGGTAAATGGAAATCCTGATGTAGACTTCTCGTTATCTACACGCGAATTGGCTCATATGATTAAGCAATGCAACCTTAATTTGACTGAAATGCCGGACGAAGACTTTGATTCTCCACTTGGCGAATCGACAGGTGCTGCTGTTATATTTGGTGCTACGGGTGGCGTTATGGAAGCTGCTGTACGTACTGCTTACGAAGTATTTACAAAGAAACCATTGGAAAATATCAATTTCTTGGCACTTCGTGGTGTTGATGGAGTTAAGACTGCTACTGTAGATTTTGCCGGTACTCCTATCAATGTAGCTGTTGTTTATGGTTTAAACAACGCTCGAGCTATAATGGAAGAGGTAAGAAATGGCAATCCACGTCAATTCCATGCAGTAGAAGTGATGGCATGTCCCGGTGGTTGTATAGGTGGTGCCGGTCAACCATATCATCATGGCGATAGCGGTATTATCCGCAAACGTATGGACGCTATATATCGCGAAGACGAAGGTAAACCAATCCGTAAATCGCACGAAAACCCATCGGTTATTGCTATTTACGAAGAATACTTTGGCGAACCATGCGGACACAAGTCGCACGAATTATTACATACTCACTATTTCGACAGATCTAAAAAAGTCGAAAAAGAATAACCATCAAAATTGAATTTATTATGGCTACAATAAAATTGTCTGAAAGCAAAATAAGAACTATCAAAGATATTTGTAAATCCTTTGATAATAACTCCGGAGAAGTAATCAACGTATTGCACCAGGTGCAAGGTGCTTTTGGCTACTTGCCGGCCGAAGTACAAGAAGTTGTTGCAATGGAACTTAATATGCCTGTTGCTCAAGTGTATGGTATAGTATCGTTCTATTCGTTTTTCACAATGCAACCTAAAGGTGAACACCCAATTTCTATATGCTTGGGAACAGCTTGCTATGTGCGTGGTGCCGAAAAAGTATTAGATGAATTTAAACGTCAGTTAAATATCAATGTTGGAGAAACAACAAAGGATGGAAAATTCTCTTTAAACTGTTTACGTTGTGTAGGTGCTTGTGGTTTGGCTCCTGTAGTTATGGTTGGCGACAAAGTTTATGGTCGTCTTACTCCCGATAATGTAAAAGATATTATTGCAGAATACAATAGCTAAGATAATATATATACATTAAATACCAAGAAGAGTTGGTTTCGCATAAGCGAAGCCAACTCTTTGTTTTTATAACATATATCCATTGTTGCTGTAACATATATATATGTTAGATGTGCTAACATATATATGCTGCTTCCATAAGATATATATCTTACAACGTCAGCATATAGATATAGTGTGGAATATTAAAGTGTATATTTCTGCTTTCAAAACCACCATGCTTAGCTACCGAAACTATGCGGTTTACGACCCAAAACTCCCATACTTTTGACCTCTAAGTATGGGAGTTTGCTCCCCTAAGTGCCATAGTTTGTGATTTGCTGATTTAGGTTGTCACATTTGTGTCTTTAGACTGATTTAAGTTGACTGGTTAATAACTCTTGACTATTTATAGTTTACATTATTCACTATTACGACTGTTTTTGGTTTACTTTAATAAAGAATAAGAAT
>JAFZDP010000061.1 GCA_017561155.1 Bacteroidales bacterium
AGAAAGATTTCTACTTCCTTTTGATTGAGCATAGCGGGCTATGCGATTGAAAAAGAAATAGAAAGATTTCGGCAAAAAACGCAAAGCACGCAAAAGTTTCAAAGAACAGTCTTTTGTTTATCCGAAACGTGGAATTTTTAGTAGTTGCCTCTAATGTGTAATTGATATTTTATACTAGAATGGGAGAATGCTTATAATGCCACTGATATGAAAACAATAAGAAACTGAAAATATACTACTGATTTGGATGTTTGTCTATGCTATTTCTATAAATAAATTGCCTTGATAAGACATTGGAATATTAACAGTTTTGTGATATTTTAACACTCGTTGATTTAACACGGAGAATCGCGTATTTGACTAGAAAGACGTATATGTGTATAAATATCGAAATTATAACGTGTTTATAAAACTTAATGGCTTGATTATTAGTTGATATTGCTTTTTGAGGCTTTTAAAAATATGTTGTTCTAGAGCGAAACAGACGTGGATATATAGCAATTGTGTCGTTTGTGAAATATAATATGATTGTGTAAACCATAAAAAAACGATGATTTTCGACGTAAGCTTGAATGTGAAGAATTGTCTTCCTTTATATTTTGTATATCAATATGTTATATCGATAAATATGCAGAGTGGATATATTGTTCCCAAAAAATGAGTTAACTCTGCGTATCGTCGGAGTTAACTCAAAATTTCCTCAGAGTTAACTCGGCAGAAATGGTAGACTTAACTCTGCGTATCGCCAGAGTTAACTCAAAATTTCCGCAGAGTTAACTCGAGCTGGCCAATACACCTAACTCTGCTCTTTCTTTGCTACGAATTTTCGGTTCCGATGAGGTGTAACAACAGCTCTAAAACTATGTAGAAACGTGAATTTTGAGTAGGAAAAACATGCTAAAAACATAGGAAATTCGCTGCGTTGTCGGTGAGTAATTAACATTTAGCTTCCGATGAATTAACATTTGAGACTATGGTTTATGTGCGAGTAGTTGCTAATCTGCGTTAGAAATTGTCGCGATAAATTCAATTGTCGGAACGGGAATAGATGTGTTTTTGGATGGCTATCTTTTGCCTATTTAGAGTGCCCAAACTATGATATTTGTAGCAGAAAATATTGTTTGGCGGAATAGTTTCCTATTAAAAATGATACCCCAAATAATGGCTATAAAACTAAGGATAAATGGCAAATTGTTTTATAGAGAAGGTCGGTAAAAATCGTTGCAATGCTGTTGCAATAGGTAAAAAAGCATTTATAATTTGAAGTGCACAGGCCCAAAGGTGGGTTTGCTTTGGAAATAGTGAGAGGATATGCGAAAAAGAAGACAGAAGATAAAGATAGAAATATAGTTTAATAATCAATAATATATACTCGGATTGTGTAGTAGAAAAATTCCGTTTAGTATTTTTACCAATCACTACCATAAAAAAAGTTTTGAAAAGTGGTATAAAATATGTAACTTTGCAGTTTCATAAAAATAAAATCAATATGCAAGAAAAATACTCAATAGGAATAGACGTAGGAGGCACAAATACCGATATAGGATTGGTGTCGGCCAATGGAACAATAGTAGCACGCACAAATTTTTCTACTTCGGCATACTCCGATATAAATCTTTATATGGACGAGGTAGCAAAGAAAGTGAAAGAAATAATGTCTGCAAACAATGTGGCAGAAATAGAAGGTGTAGGTATAGGTGCTCCTAATGGCAATTACTATACCGGCTGTATTGACAATGCTCCAAACTTACACTTTGGTGGAAACCTAAAAGTGAAAGATATGTTGGAGGCTCGTTTAGGAGTAGAAGTAGTTCTTAGCAACGATGCTAATGCTGCTGCATACGGCGAGTTTGTATATGGCGGTGGAAAGGGAATGAAAGATTTCCTTATGGTTACTGTAGGAACGGGAGTAGGAAGCGGTTTTGTTGTTGACGGACGTTTGGTGCACGGACACAGTGGTGCAGCCGGCGAATTGGGGCATAGCATACTTATTCCGGGTGGTCGTCAGTGTTCGTGTGGACGCAAGGGTTGTTTGGAAGCATATACTTCGGCACGTGGAATATGCCAAACTTGTAGAGAACTAAGAGCCGAAATGCCAAACTACAATGGTGTGTTGGCTAATGTTGCCGACGACGAACTTACAAGCAAGATAATAGGAGAGGCTGCTGCTCAAGGCGACGAATTGGCTATAAAAACTTTCGAACAAACAGGTTTTTGGTTGGGATTGGCTTGTGCCAATGCTGTTACTTTTTCTTCGCCAGAAGCTGTATTCTTGATGGGTGGACCATTGCAAGCCGGCGATGTGTTTGTAGAACCATTGAAGAAATCGTTTAAAGAACATTTACTAAACATATACCACAACACTGTGGATATCCGTATGTCTGAACTTAAAGCCAACGATGTGGCTATACTTGGTGCTGCGGCTTTACTAAAAAACAAATAATAGATTTAACAACGTAGAAAGACAATGAAAAAACTAAATATATTGACATTGCTGCCCGTATTCTTTGGTTTCTTTGTTATGGGCTTTGTAGATGTGGTGGGTATTGCTACCGAATATGTAAAATCCGACTTCGGCCTTACCGAACAAGTGTCGGGATATTTGCCTTCGGTGGTATTCCTTTGGTTCTTTTTGTTGGCAATACCTTCGGCATCACTTATGAATCGTATTGGTCGCAAAAACACTGTGTTGCTAAGTATGGCAGTAACATTGGTGGGTATGATTATTCCTTTCATAAGTTACAATATCGTTACTTGTTTTGTGGGTTTTGCTCTATTGGGTATTGGTAATACAATACTTCAAGTGTCGTTGAATCCGTTGGTATCAAACTTGGTTAAGGGCGAAATGCTAACAAGTTCGCTTACTATAGGTCAAGTATTGAAAGCTGTGTCGTCGTTTTCCGGTCCTTACATAGCTTTGTTTGCTATCAACCAATTGGGCGAATGGCAATACATCTTCCCTATATTTGCTTTGATAGTTCTATTGTCGGGAGTATGGTTGTTACTTACCAATGTAGAACGCGAAGAGAAAGCCAAATCGACATCTATAAAACAATCGTTTACTATGCTTAAAAACAAACGTATATTGTTGTTGTTTTTGGGTATAGTGGCCGTTGTTGGTATCGATGTGGGGGTAAATATGGAGTCGACAAAACTACTTTTGGAACGTCTTGGCTTAGACCCCAGCATAAAAGAAAATATAAAGAGTGTGTCGTATGCACCAAGCGTATATTTCTTTTGCCGTACAATAGGCGCGTTTATAGGTGCAGCATTGCTTGCCAAGATGGATACCATGAAGTACTTTAAGATACATATAATAGCAGCATTGGTGTGCTTGATACCATTATTCTTTGTACAAGAGGAAATACTTATTCTTGTGTTTGTAGGGTTGTTGGGCTTCACATGCTCTAGTATATTCTCTGTTATTTTCTCTATGGCAATGCGTATTTGTCCTGACAATGCCAACGAAATATCCGGTCTTATGGTAACAGGTATTGTAGGTGGTGCTATCATTCCTCCTATAATGACCAACGCTACACGCCTATTTGGCAATACTCAAAATGGTGCGTTGTGTGTATTGGCTTTGGCTATAATGTATTTGATATTCTTGTCGTTTAGAATAAAAGAAGATAAGTCTGTAGCCTAAACAACAATGCTACACAACAATAAAATATGTAAAAGATAACCACAACAGATAGAAAAGATATGAACACAAGAAAAGTAAAAGTAGGGATTGCTCAATTTGAATGTGAGAAAAACAAACAATCCAATATTGAAAAGGCTGTATCTAAGATAAGAGAATTGGCACAACAAGGTGCACAAATAATATGTTTGCAAGAGTTGTTTGCATCGCTATACTTTTGCGATGTTGAAGATTACGATAACTTTGCATTGGCCGAAAGCATACCCGGTCCTACTACAGAGCTATTTTCGGTATTAGCCAAAGAATTGAACGTAGTAATAGTGGCATCGCTTTTCGAAAAACGTGCCGAAGGTTTGTATCATAATACAGCAGCTGTTCTTGATGCTGATGGTACTTATTTGGGAAAATATCGTAAAATGCATATCCCTGACGATCCCGGATATTACGAGAAGTTCTATTTTACTCCCGGTGATTTAGGTTATAAGGTATTTAAAACCAAGTATGCCAATATAGGAGTGCTTATATGTTGGGATCAATGGTATCCTGAAGCAGCTAGAATAACAGCCATGAAGGGTGCCGATATCCTATTCTATCCTACAGCTATTGGTTGGGCTACTAGCCAAGACGAAGCTACAAATACCGAACAATACAATGCATGGCAAACAATACAACGTGGGCATTCTGTGGCAAACGGATTGCCGGTAGTATCTGTAAACCGTACAGGTATGGAAGGTGAAATGCAGTTTTGGGGCGGTTCGTTCATAACAAATGCTTTTGGAGCTTTGAAGTATCAAGCACCACATTGGGACGAAGTGTTGCATGTAGAAGAATTAGATTTGGCCGAAAATGATTCCTATAGACGTCATTGGCCATACTTCCGCGATCGTAGAATAGACAGCTATCAGCCTATAACAAAACGTTTCCTTGACGATGAACAATAATGATAAGTTTTAGGGAACAAAGATAGAATGTGACATTGCAGGTTTCAATGATGAAGAGATGACACCGTTGTTTGCAGATGCACTGGAACTTGTAAATGTATATCTTCTAAAGTTGTTCCATTTATGCTTACATTAGGATAAATATCAACATCAATTATATAATTTGATAGTAACAAACAATTCTCTACCGATTGTTGCAGTTTTATTCGCAACAGTCGGTAGTTTTTTATATACTAATGTTTGTATGTAGAGGTATTGTTGTATTCTTAATATTATTATATGTAGGAGTAAACAAAATATGATTTCTATATGTTTTAGAAATAAAAAAAAGATTATGGAACGATTGTATACAGCCAAAGCCACCTGTGTAGGCGGTAGAAGTGGAACAGTGAAAACCGACGATGGAGTGTTGAGTTTGACAATGTGTATGCCTGATGAACATTCTAAATTTAAATCGGAAAAATGTACAAACCCCGAGCAGTTGTTTGCTTGTGCCTACTCGGTGTGCTTTTTGTCGGCACTAAATTATATACTTAAAAAAGAGCGATTGCCCTACGAAGATACTAAGGTGGATATTTATGTTCATCTGAACGATCAAGACAAACGACATTACTTGTCGGTAGATATGGATATTTATATGCCTAAAATTGAAATGGCTAAAGCTAAAAAAATACTTCATCTCGCCGACGAGATTTGTCCTTACTCTAAAGCTATTCGCAACAACGTGGAAGTAGGTTTTAATATCCATGTAGATTAGGTTCATTTTGTGTAGTGTAAAAGCAAGTGCCGAAAATAGCGGATTACATCGGGTATGCATCCCTTTGTAGTCCGCTTGGCTTGTTGTGAAAGGTGCCTATAAAAACTATGTGGTTTAGGATTACAAACTGCCATACTTAGCCTTCGAAACTATGCGGTTTATGATGGCTAAGTGCCATATATGGCACTCGTATGTTAGGGGTTTTTATAACACAAGTTTGCCTAATTGTTACTACAAAAAAAGGCTTAAGATATGGAGAGTTCCATTTATCTTAAGCCTTGTTCGTTGTGGAATATTTCCGAAAATATCGTTTCTGTGATATCCTTTCCTAAGGATATGTTCGGGTATTCTACAATTATTACAATTGGTCTAAATATTCTTGGTACATCTGAGCTTCTTTTTTCTTTCCACGTTTTTCGTAGCTGTCAATAATAGCTGTGTATAACTTTTTGTAAGCACTGATCTCGTCTAGACCTTGAGCTCTTTTTATTGCCACCCATTGTTGTACAACGGTGTTGTCCAATTGTTCAGCATCTATCATTCGTAGTATTACTTGTTCGGCTCCGAAAATATTGTTTTGACGCAAGTATATATCTTTCAAAATATTGTAAGCACCTGCATATTTGTGGTTGTGTTTCAATATTTCTTCGCAAATGTCTACAGCTTTTTGAGGATCGTTTTTCATCATATAAGCGTAGGCTAAGAAGTAGTTTGCATTATCGTCCTTAGGATCAAACTCAAAGAAACGATTTATGTAGTATATACTACTATCCGGCATACCTTTTATTAGGTATATCTCGCTCATGTTCAATAGTGCGGTTTCGTTTATTGGATCAATGTCAAGAGCTTTGTTGTATAGTACAATTGCCGAATCGAACTTGTTGTCTTTTTTCAACAGAGAAGCTTCGTAGTCGTCTTTCGAACTGCGTTTTAGTACTAAACATATAGGCTTTCCGTCTACGTTAATAGTATGAACAGTGTTTTTCGGAGGAAACGCATTGCTGTTTAAATATTCCGGCGACATACCTGTAACGGTAAATATAGCATAATCCCAATCTACATCTCCTTTTTGATACCAGCGTGCAAATACAACTTTGAAGTCGTTGGTATCGTTGCGGAAATAGTTTTGTACGCTAGGAGCGTGCCATGTGGCTACACGTATTTTATCGTTGGTATTTATTTCCGATTTGTCGGCATTTTCTATTATCCATTCAGCAGCTTCGCGAGTGCTGTGGTAGTAGTAGTCCATCTCATAATTTCCCCAAGCATTACCGGCACCACCGGCAAGTTCGTTGAAGTATACATATTCGTATGGATGGTTTTTAGCTATATGAATAACAGGTAATATAAGCATTACAAATGGTAGTGCAGTAAGTCCTATTTTGGCATATTTATTCTTTAGCATAGTGATGATAAGGTTGAACCCCAATCCGGCAAATGCTACTAATGTAGGATATACAAACATAGCATGTCGCCAACCACCATAAACGTTTGACTTTTGATATATAATCCAGAAAATAGGGAATACAAAAGAGAATAGTAAAAGACAATTCCAAAATATATTCTTTTTGTCGTTCCACATTAGCGATATGCCAAATATTAGTCCGGCTATTACTGCAATAGGGATAGTCATAAGAATAAATTTAGGAGTATAATACCAAGGAAGTATGTCGCTCCATTGCATTTCGCCTTCAAATACTTGTCTGATAGCAATGGCAAATTGTGTCATATTTTCCATTGTATCTATAAAGTTGGCTATTGGCGATTTGAGCAAGAATGGCCACAAAAGTATAGATATACCAATGCCTACTAGCGATATGCCTATACCCCACATAAGCATAAGTTTTAGTTCTTTAAGACCTTGATTTACGAATAGTCCTTGTTTTTTGTTTCGGATAAACCAATAAATAGCACCAAACATTCCAAAGTAGGCTACAATAAGTAGTCCTGCAAAGCGTACGCTGATTGCAAATCCTATAGACACAGCAAATAGTATTGCTGTTTTGATATTTATTTTAGGAAACTCTTGCAAAAACCTAACAAGACAATATACGCCAAATGCCATACCTGTTGCCAATGGTAAGTCTTTTAGGTTGTTGAAACTATGTCCCAAGAATCTTGGCGATAGGAATATGAGAGCAAATGTTATAGCTGCTGCTCTCCATCCTCCTAAGCGGAACGCTATAAGAGCTGCAAAAAGCATTGCCAACCATCCGAATATACTATTAATGATATGTCTTGCAAGGTATGCATCCTCTATGCCGAAAACTTTGGTAATAAAGTATGCAAAATTGTCGACACTTTGTCCGTAGTATGGTAGATTGTAGCTTGGTGTAACCACTGCTGCAGTACTATCTTGACCAAAAGTAGCATAATAGTTGTATACATTTTCTGCGTGTTCGGTGTGGAAATGTTCGTCGCCACTCATACCTGCATCGGTACTCATACTTATAATAGATATAAGTCCTATGGCTGCCATAGCAATAAATATCCACTTCCAAATTTTGCTACATTGTTGTTGGTTCGTTGTGCTGTTGTTGCTTGATGGTTCTGCAACAGCAGCCGATACTTTGCTGTTTTTGCTTTGTTCTTTGTTCATTTCTGTTACTATTTTTGGGAATATACAAATATTTTGTTCAATATAAATCCTAACAATCCTACAGGTACAAGCATTACTGCACCGGCCAAATAACTACTCATGCCAAGTGTTTTCAGTAGAGCAATGCCACCTATATTGCATAGGTAAACTACACAATATACCAATACAAAACGAAATATTAGCTTATTGCTACTATTCTTGAATACTAAAATACCGTAGGTTTTAAAGTTGAAAAGTACACCAAGTATGGTGCTTATTAGTGTTGCCAATGAAAAGTGCATACCACAATACACTAAAAGCGTGTAAACACCATAACCGAACAAGGTGTTAAGCATGGCTACCAATACAAAACGTATAAATTCTGCTGTGATATATTTTTGTATAAGCTTACGCATAGTGTATAGTATGTTTTATTGTTGATTGTTGTCGTTATTGTTGTCAAAATTTATTCGTTCTTTTTCTATCACTAACGGGCGTTTGCGTATCTGGGTGTGTATGGCACCAATATATTCGCCTATTATTCCAATAAAGAATAATTGTACCGAGCTGAAGAAGAACAAGCCTATTACCAATGGTGCTGTGCCAACTATAAAGCTATCCCAATATACGAGTTTGTATATAAAGTATATGATAGCTACTATCAAACTAAGTATAGCAACACCAAAACCTATAAAACTTGCAAGACGTAGAGGAAGTTTGCTATGATTTACAAATCCAAGCATTGCAATGTCGTATAGTGTATAGAAATTGTTTTTGGTTTTTCCTTTTTCGCGTTTAGGTTGTGTGTATTCAAGTTCGTAACGGTTGAATCCCAATTCTGCAATAATACCTCTGAAGTATGGATACGGGTCGTTTATCTCGTTGCGAAGCACATCGATAAACTTTTTGTCGTACAATCCAAAGCCTGTGAAATTCTTTATTTGTTCGGTTTCTGAGAACTTAGCCAGTGTGTTGTAGAACAGCTTGCGGCAAGCAAACATTATAGGATTTTCCTTACTTTTGTTCTTAACACATGTAATTATTTTGTAGCCTTCTTCCCATTTTTTTAGCATGTCCGGAAGTAGTTGCGGTGGGTCTTGAAGGTCCGATACCATCGATACTACACAATCGCCGTATGCTTGTAGCATACCATAGTATGGCGAACGTATATGTCCGAAGTTGCGAGCATTAAGTATAACCTTTACATGCTTGTCGGCTTGTGCACAACGTCTGAGTATTGCCACGGTGTTGTCGGTAGAACAGTTGTCTATAAAAATATGTTCGTAATCGTATTGTGGCATACTATCAAACTCTTTCTTTACAAGTTCGATAAGTTTCTCTACATTATCTTCTTCGTTGTAACATGGGGTTACTACGCTTATTAGCTTTTTCATAAATTACTTCTAGTTTATCATCAATTTCTTTCGCCACCAATCTATAGTTTCGGCTATGCCTTCTTCGAAAGAGTATTCCGGTTCAAAGTCTAAGTCGGATTTCAAATTGTCGATGTTGGCACATAACATCATTACTTGGTTTGGCGAATATGGAATTTTTCCTATTCCTAATATTGTATCAGGGTTAATTATGTTCTTTATAGTTTCTATATAGCATTCCAATTTCTTTGCTTTTCCACTGCCTAAACAGTATATGGCATTTGCTTTTCCTTTATCAGCCATTAGTTGCAATGCCTTTGCAGCATCTTTGCAATATAGGTAATCCCACATTTGTTGGCATGGAGTAAAAGCAGTGTCATTGCCTAAAAGTAAATTGTTGATGGTAGAACTTACCATGGTGTTTTCGCCGTCGTTTGGTCCATAAATGCTTAGAATACGAGCCGAACAATGCTTTATTCCAAATTGGTTGCATACCAAACGAGTCATCGCTTCGGCACATTGCTTAGCTACGCCATAGGCTATTTCTGGATTTGTTGCTGTGGTAGGACCTACCAAACCTTCCACTCTTCCGTATTGTGCTTGCGAGCCTGCAAAGATAAAACTCTTACACTTTAGTCTGTGGGCTAATTGGGCAGCATCAGTACTATATATAATATTATTGTTTTGTAATGCTACATTGTTGCGGTCTGTGGCATTGGTGCCTTCCCAGCCTAAGTGGTAAAAGGCATCGAACGAAGTTGAGCTTTCACAAGCAAGGTTACATAAATTACCAAGGTCGCAGTCTATAGTTTTTAGCAATGGATGTACAGGCAGTAATGTTTTTCGCTTAGAACTTTTGCGTACTATAACGGTTACTTCGATGCCTATATCCAAAAGATATTCGACAAGCGAAAGTCCTATCATTCCTGTACCACCTGTTATTATTGCTGACTTCATATTATGTGTTGAACCTTATTGTTTTGTAACAAACTCTTTTATTGTTTTTACCATCATTTCCAGTTTGGCCGGTGTCATTCCCGGGTATACACCAATCCAGAAACTATCGTTCATTATGCGGTCGGTATTGTCTAACGAGCCTACTATTCTATATCCTTCGCCGGTACGTTTCATTTCGTCGAAACAAGGATGTTTGGTAATATTACCTGAGAATAGCAATCTTGTTTGTATATTTTTGCTTTCTATATATTTTATAAGGTCTACACGGCTGAATGGAGCGTTTGGTTTTAGTGTTACTAAGAATCCAAACCAGCTTGGACGAGAATTGTCGGCTGCCACCGGTAGCTCGAAGTATTCTGATAGGTCTGCTAATTGGTCTTTCAGGTATTGCCAATTGTTTTGGCGTGCCTGTGTAAAGCTATCCAATTTCTCCAATTGAGCACATCCTATAGCAGCTTGCATATCTGTTACTTTTAGGTTGTAGCCAAAGTGCGAGTACACATATTTATGGTCGTAGCCTACAGGTAGTTCGCCAAACTGCATTGTAAAGCGGTGTTTGCATGTGTCGTCTTTTCCGCTGTTGCAGTAGCAGTCTCTTCCCCAATCTCTAAAGCTGGCTACTATTCGTTTTAGCAATGGATTGTTTGTATATACTGCACCACCTTCGCCCATAGTGATGTGGTGTGGTGGATAGAAGCTCGATGTTCCTATGTCGCCAATTGTACCTGTTTTTTTCCATTCGCCATCAATGTAGTATTCGCTGCCAAGTGCGTCGCAGTTGTCTTCGATAAGCCATAGGTTGTGTTTTGTACAGAAATCGCGAACTTGTTGTAAGTCGAAAGGATTGCCTAAGGTATGTGCTATCATAACTGCCTTAGTTTTGTCGGATAATGCTTTCTCCAACATATTACAGTCTATATTGTACTGTGGTATTGTTACATCAACAAACACCGGAACTGCTCCGTACTGAATCATTGGTGATATAGTGGTAGGAAATCCTGCTGCTACTGTTATTACCTCATCGCCACGACGTATGGCTCTTTCTTTTAGCAAAGGTGATGTCAAACACATAAATGCCAATAGGTTTGCACTGCTGCCACTGTTGGTTAACAGGCAGTATTTAACACCTAAATATTCAGCAAAGTCGTGTTCAAACTTATCAGCATATCGACCTGTGGTAAGCCAAAAATCCAATGCAGAGTCTACTAGGTTTACCATTTCTTGTTCGTCGAACTTGCGTCCACCGTAGCCTATACGATCTCCATCGTGATATTCTTGTGGTTGTCCAAAAGTTTCGGTATAATATTCTTTTACAAGTTGTAATATCTTTTCGCGAGTTTCCATAGTATTTATTGTGTATGTTGAGTGTGTATATTATTATATTGTGTATGGTACTGTTTGTTATCTTAGGTTGCAGTATTCTTCAATTTGTTTTAATGTGAAAGCATTCATATCGCACCCATCGTAGTATGCTTTGTACCATTTTATTGTCATTTCCAATGCACTTTTAGCATTCATCAGTGGTTTCCATTCCAACACTTTTGCAGCCTTGCTTATGTCTAGCGATAGTAAGTTTGCCTCGTGTGGTTGGTTTGTCATTTGTGGGAATTCCAATATGCCTTGTCCCCATATATCTATACCCATCTGTGCCATTTCGCCAACGGTGATTACGTCGTTTGGGTTAGGTCCGAAGTTGAAACCTTCGTTGTATAGGGTAGGGGATTGCAGTATTTTAGCCGCAAGTGTTATATATCCAAACAATGGCTCCAACACATGTTGCCACGGACGAACCGATTTAGGATTGCGAATATTTATAGCCTTGTTTGCCGATAGTGCTCTTGCTATATCGGGTACAAGTCTGTCTGCTGCCCAGTCGCCTCCACCTATAACATTGCCTGCTCGTACCGATGCTATAGATTTTTTGTGTTCCGAATACTTCTCGGGGTTGAAGAAAGAATTTCTGTAGCTGTCTATTACTATTTCGGCAGCGGCTTTGCTTGCGCTATATGGGTCGTAGCCACCAAAAGGGTCGCTTTCTTTATAGGCTTGGCCTGTTTCGTTGTTTAGGTATACTTTGTCGGTGGTAATCATTATGCCTACGCATGCGTTGTTTAGTTTGCGTATGGCTTCCAACACGTTTAGCGTGCCTAGTGTATTTACCTCGAATGTTTCTACAGGTATGTTGTAAGATGTTCTTACTATTGGCTGTGCTGCCAGGTGGAACACTACATCGGGCATAAAGTCTGCAAATGTTTGTTCCAATTTATCTTTGTCTAGGATATTGCCTATCACGCTGTGGCAGTACTGCGAAACATTTACCACATCGAACATTGCAGGTTCGGTGTTTGGTTGTAGCGAGTAGCCCATCACTTCGGCTCCCATGCTGTGCAATACCATTGTAAGCCAGCTGCCTTTAAAGCCGGTATGCCCCGTAACAAGTACACGTTTGCCGGCAATAGCCGAAAGGTCGGATGTACAAAAATCTTTCATTGTTTACCAAATTTTCCAAGGAGCGTTGCCGCTGTTCCACAAGTTTTCCAAGTTATCTTTGTCGCGTTTGGTATCCATACAGTGCCAAAAACCATTATGTTTGTAGCCCATTAGTTGGCCCATATTTGCCACTGTTTCCAATGGTGTTTTTTCCAAAACGGTGGTGTCGTCTTCTATGTAGTCGAATATTTGTGGGTTGAACACCATAAAACCTCCGTTTATTACGCTGCCATCGGTGTCGTTCTTTTCTCTGAACGAGTTGATAGTACCATTTTTGTCCATATCTATAACACCAAAACGTTGTCCTACATTTACGGTAGTAAGTGTAGCTATCTTGCCATGCGATTTGTGGAATTTAAGAAGTTCGTCTATGTTTATATCGCTAACACCATCGCCGTAGGTAAGCATAAAAGGTTCGTTGCCTACATATTTTTGTATACGTTTCACTCTTCCCCCGGTCATAGTGTTTAGTCCTGTGTCTACAACAGTAACTTTCCAAGGTTCTACTTCTTGTGTGTTGTGTATCTGTAGTTGATTGCCGCAAGTAAAGTCAAAGGTTATGTCCGAATTGTGAAGATAGTAATCGGCAAACCATTCTTTTATTATATATTGTTTGTAACCGGCACATATTATAAATTCGTTGAATCCATAATGACTATATATCTTCATTATATGCCATAATATTGGCATTTCGCCTATTCCAAGCATAGGTTTGGGTTTCAAATGGCTTTCTTCGGATATGCGGGTGCCGTATCCACCGGCTAATATTACTACTTTCATGCTATCAATCTTTATTCTAAAATTATCGTGCAAAGATACAAACTTTTTCTAAATCAACCAAATTATTGTCAACCTAACTTTTGACTGATGTAGTATGTTTTTGTTTGTTAGATTATTGTAAGGTACAACGTAGTGGAAAATGTGTGGTAATAAATAGTTAAATACCATATCAATTGCCAAAAAAAGCAACAAACACACAATACTTAAACAATGATTATTCCATCTCTTTCAGCAAACTATTAAACATCTTATCTATCATAGCTTATAGTGTACTACCTTTCTTTTACTACAAACACATGATACTTTAAACAAAGATTTCTATTGTTTATTATGCTTTATTGGAGTTATTACTAAAATGGTAAATCATCATCACAAATTATTTCATTTGACTTTTCTTTATCTTCTAACTCCTTAGCCTTAGCATAATACTCTTTAGCCTTTTTCATATCCCTTTTATGTTCTATGCCAAATTCATAACACATTCCCAAACTATTATAAATCTTCTTATAATCTATTTCCTCTATAAACTTATGGTAGTATTCATATAAAAGTTCTTCAAAATGTTCTTTTGTTCCTTTGGGGATAACTATACTTTGTAAGGATGAACAATCATTAAAAGCCCATTTACCTATTTTAGTTACCGAATCGGGGATAACTATACTTTGTAAGGATGAACAATCATTAAAAGCCCAATCACCAATTTCAGTTACCGAATCGGGGATAACTATATTTTGCAATGAAGAACAACGACTAAAAGCATTGTCACCTATTTTAGTTACCGAATCTGGAATAACTATACTTTGTAAAGATTTACAACCCCAAAAAGCACTATCACCTATTTTAGTTACCGAATCGGGGATTACTATACTTTGCAATGAATCACACCTACAAAAAGCACTATTACCAATTTCAGTTACCGAATCGGGGATAACTATACTTTGTAAAGAATCACAACTCACAAAAGCCCTATCGCCAATTGATGTTACCGATTCGGGAATAACTATACTTTGCAAGGATGAACACCAATGAAAAGCTCTATCACCAATTATAGTTACCGAATCGGGAATAACTATATGTTCTCTACCTTTTAAACATTGTATTAATCTTTTTTCTACTAAATCTATAAGTAAATCATTTTCTACTACAAATCTATTGGAATGTGAAGTTAGATCTATTCCGAATGGAAAAGCCTTATCAGCAATTTCAGTTACCGAATCGGGGATAACTATACTTTGCAAAGATTTACACCCATTAAAAGCACTATCACCTATTTTAGTTACCGAATCGGGGATAACTATACTTTGTAAGGATGAACAATACTCAAAAGCACTATTACCAATTTCAGTTACCGAATCGGGGATAACTATACTTTGTAAGGATGAACAATACTGAAAAGCACTATTACCAATTTCAGTTACCGAATCGGGGATAACTATACTTTGCAATGAATCACACCTACAAAAAGCACTATTACCAATTTCAGTTACCGAATCGGGGATAACTATGCTTTGTAAGGATGTGCAACCCCAAAAAGTACTATCACCAATTGAAGTTACCGAATTTGGGATAACTATACTTTGCAATGAATCACACCTACCAAAAGCACCTTTATTTATTTCAGTTACCGAATCGGGGATAACTATGCTTTGTAAGGATGTGCTACTCCAAAAAGTACTATCACCAATTGAAGTTACCGAATTTGGGATAACTATATTTTGCAATAAATAACAACCATAAAAAGCTTCTTTACCTATTTCAGTTACCGAATCGGGGATAACTATACTTTGCAAGGAATCACACCCCCAAAAAGTACCATCACCAATTTCAGTTACCGACTCGGGGATAACTATACTTTGCAAGGATGAATTTGATATCACAAAATTAAAAGCTTTATCACATATTACTTTTGTTCCTTCTTTTACCGTATAAGATGTAATATCTTCATTTCCTTTAAGTAGTCGTTTACCATCAGGGCTGTATAAGACACCGTATTCATCTTCTATGCCGTTGGCTATTTCTTCGTCGGTTACTTTGGTGGAAAGATTTTCTTCCGATTTTTGTTCTGCTATTATGCAGTTTATGGTCCATTGGTTTTGCCATATGTCTTTGCTGCGTTGGAATGTGTAGGTTTTGGGCTGGTTCAGTATGTCCAAAAAGCATGGTATTCGGTTGTCTATATGGTTGCCAAAGAATGGGCTTACGCATACCCACAGTGTATGCACATCGTCGTTTTCGGCTTGGGCAAGGGTGGCTAAGTGGTGCAAATCCACTGCCTCTATATCCAATATGTTAGAAAACAGGTGCAGCACAGGCTTGCCGCTATGGCTTATATCGGTTGGGGCTACATCGTTTAGCAGTTTGTTTATGGTGTGTATTTCGGCATTGGGGTAGAATGCTTTTGCATGTAGTCCTGCACGGCATAGTGCTTTCTCCGAAGGCTCTATCAGGGTTATCTTGCTTACGGTTTGGCTTATTCCGTTGGCTTGCAAATAGTCGTGGTACAGCATGGTGGCCAATGCTTGTCCGCAGCCGTAGTCTATTATTTCTATCTCTTTGTTGCCAAACCAGTCATTGCCTATATTCGAGAATGCTTGCCGCATCTTGGCTTGGTGCATATTGCCAAAGGAGTGCAGATCCATGTTTAACTGCGGTTCGCTGTCTATAATGTTTACCCCGCGGTCCAACTCGTTGTATATCTTGTTTTGCACCGCTTCGGGCAGTTGCATTACAAAAAACTTGGCTATTCTTTTTATCTCGTCAAAGTTTATGTTTGTAGCATACTCCACTTGCAAAGCGTAGTTTGTATCCTTTTCTATATAGAATGTTTTATTATCCTGAACCATAGTGCTTGTTTTATTATTCTAACCAATTTGTTTACTTGCTTTTATATTAGTATTGGTTTTTACCTAACCACTGCAAAGATAAGTAATATCGGTGATATATGCAAGAGGTTGCTTGTTAAGCCACAACTCTCGTCTCCTTACCTGAATGCCATCACATCGTTGATTGGCAGCCTCCCCAAAGGGTTTGGGAGGGTTTCCCAAAGGGTTTGGGAGGGTTTCCCAAAGGGTTTGGGGGACTTCCCCAGAGGGTTTGGGAGGGTTCCCCAATGGCTTTGGGGAGGTATGCTGTCAAGCAGCGGAGTTTTACACGTTAAGCAGCGGAAGTTTTGGTGATGAGGATAGCAAATCACAATGTATGCCGGTTGCAAATCATAAGCATGCGATTTAGGCATCAAAAGTGCCATACTTACGGGTCAAAAGTATGGGAGTTTTGGGTGCAAAGTGTGGTAGTTTTGAAATGATAATATGGTAGGTTGGCTACATGAATAGGCGTTTCTCTTTTTTTTTGAATATTAAAACAAAATAGCAGTGAATTGGCATACGTCAATTCACTGCTATTTTTCTAAAGGCAACTTCTAAAAATTGCTTTGCAAGTGATTTGTGGAATTTTCTAGAGACGTGCCGAGGTGCGTCTTTGCAATGCATAGCGGGCTATGCGATTGAAAAAGAAATAGAAAGATTACAACAAAAAAACGTAAATGTTGCGATTAAACGAGTAAAGAGCAATGCCCCAGCATTAGCTCTTTCGAGCGATAGCAACATCGACGAAGTCAACCACGCAAAAGTTTCAAAGAACACACTTTTGCTTATCCGAAACGTGGAATTTTTAGAAGTCGCCTTCATATATTTTGCGTTGAAGTGGCTTTTAGTTTGGGTGTTTTTGTCTTTACCTTATGTGTATGGTCGTGTTTACGTTATATGTATGGTGGTCTTTACGTTAGTTTGATGGTCATGTTTACGTTAGTATAGAGGTCCGCTATCGCCGATAGGAGAGTATCAACATAACGAAAAGGCAACCATATATCAAACGTAAAGGCAGATATATGTCAAACGCAATGCAGATATATATGTAATGTAAGGGCAAATATATATGTAATGAGTTTTACTTAGGTTGTCGGTTTGGGGCTGTCGGCGTTTGGGGAGCTTTCGAAAATTGTACTGCGTGTAGTGCGTGGAAATTTTTAGTGTTTTCTGAATAGAAAATGTAGAAAAATATCGAAGTTTTTTGTGTAAAAATAGATAAAATATAGTGTAAAAAATGGAAAAATTACCGACTGTTTTAGCCAAAAAACATGAAAAAAAGGCAATATTGATGAAAAAAGTTTGATTTTTTTATTATTGTAAATCAGTGTGATAGATAAAAGTTGTAATATTTTTTTTCAAAAATACTTGCAGTATAAAATAAAAGTTGTACTTTTGCAAACGAAACAAACTTGTAATGAATACAAACTTGTAAAGCAGAACGGGGTTGAAATTCTGACAAGATTGAACAAAAATGATGAAAAACTATTTAATAAGTATAAACAGAAAATAAAGTATTGAGATATGTATAACACTAGAAATATAACAAAAGATATATATTGGGTAGGGGCAAGCGACCGTCGCCTTGAATTGTTTGAAAACATAATGCCAATAACAAAAGGTGTGTCGTACAACTCTTATCTTATCATGGACGACAAAACAGTGTTGTTGGATACAGCCGACGCTTCTGTAAGTCGTCAGTTTATCGAAAACGTACAACATGTGTTGGGCGGTCGTTCGTTGGACTACTTGATAGTAAACCACATGGAACCCGACCACTGTGCAGTGATTGAAGACATCGTGCTTCGTCATCCAAACCTAAAACTTATAGGCAATGCCAAAACATTGCAAATGATAAAACAATTTTTCGATTTCGATGTTGAAAGTCGTTTTGTAACGGTAAAAGAAGGCGAAACATTCTCTACCGGGCATCATACTCTAACCTTTGTTATGGCTCCTATGGTACATTGGCCCGAAGCAATGTTCACCTACGATGTAGAAGAAAAAATACTATTCTCGGCCGATGCTTTCGGTACTTTCGGAGCATTGAACGGCAATATCTTCAACGATGAAGTAGACTTTGAAAAAGATTGGTTGAGCGAAGCTCGCAGATACTATACCAATATAGTGGGAAAATATGGTGCACCTGTACAGGCTGCCTTGAAAAAAGCTGCCACCATAGATATCCAAATGATATGCCCATTGCACGGACCTATCTGGCGAAACAACCTTGGATATATATTGGATAAGTACAACAAATGGAGCACATATACACCGGAAGACGATGCGGTGATGGTGGTATACGGTTCGATGTATGGCAATACCGAAGCTACAGCCAATGTGTTGATGACCAAGTTGGCAGAAGAAGGTGTGAAAAACATAGTGGCCTACAGCGTGTCTAACACACATGTGTCGCACCTTATAGCCGAAGCATTCCGTTGCAGCCATATAGTGTTGGCAGCTCCTACATATAATAATGGAATATTCACTCCGATGGAAAACTTCTTGCTAGACCTAAAAGCTCACGGATTACAAAATCGTACATACGCCATTATCGAAAACGGAACATGGGCTCCGGTGTCGGGATGTCAAATGATGAACATAGTTCAAGAAATGAAAGACTCTAAAATAATAGGCAGCACATTTACATTGAAATCGAGCTTGAAAGAATGCCAAGTAGAGCAGTTGAACTGTTTGGCAAAAGAAATAGCAAAACAAGTAAATAATTGACTAAACACCACAAAACCAATAAATATGACAAACAGTGCATTGGAAAATATAGAATACGGAATGTTTGTGTTGACATCTCGTCAGGGCGAGAAAGACAACGGTTGTGTGATAAATGTAGTGTCGCAAGTGACAGATACTCCAAAGCGAATAGCATTCACAGTAAATAAAAATAATCTTACTCACGATATGGTGATAGGTACGGGAGAGTTTACGATAAGCATATTGTCGGAAAAAACAACGATGGAAGTGATAGAACACTTCGGATTTCAAAGCGGACACACTACCGACAAGTTTGCAAACTACACCGACGCACAGCGTGCCGAAAACGGAATATACTACATAACAGGATGTTCTAATGCATACATAACAGGAAAGGTATTCTCTAAGTTAGACCTTGGAACACACACACTGTTCTTGGCCGATGTGGTAGAAGACAAAGTACTGACCGACGACAATTCGCTGACATACGAATACTACCACAAAAACATCAAACCAAAACCAAATGCCGATGTTAAGATAGGATGGGTGTGCAAGGTGTGTGGATATGTATACGAAGGCGAAGACATACCGGACGACTTTATCTGCCCTTGGTGCAAACACGGAGTAGCAGATTTTGAAAAAATAGAAATAACAAAATAAAGTAAATAATAGAACATAATAATAACTTAACTAATAGAAAGGATAAAAAAATGGAATTGAAAGGATCAAAAACAGAAATGAATTTGAAATCTGCTTTTGCAGGCGAATCTCAAGCACATACTAAATATCAATACTATGCTTCTAAAGCAAAAAAAGAAGGTTTTGTACAAATAGGCAACTTGTTTGAAGAAACAGCAAGAAACGAAAAAGAACATGCAAAAATATGGTTCAAATTGTTGCACGGTGGCGAAGTGCCTGAAACTATGGAAAACCTAAAAGATGCTGCTGCCGGCGAAAACTACGAATGGACCGACATGTACGCTACATTTGCAAAAGAAGCTCGCGAAGAAGGTTTCACTAAAATAGCTGCTCTTTTCGATCTAGTGGCTAAAATAGAAAAAGAACACGAAGAACGCTATCGTAAACTATTGGCAAACATCGAAGGCGGACTAGTATTCAGCAAAGAAAACGATGTGATATGGCAATGCGAAAACTGCGGACATATAGTAATAGGAAAGAAAGCTCCAAAACTATGTCCTGTATGCGAACACCCACAATCGTATTTCCAAGTAAGAGCTGAAAACTATTAATAGATAAAACAAACAAAAACGATAATAAAATAATACATAAGGAGGTGATTATGGACCAAAATGTAGTAAGACTATTAAACGAACAAATAAACAACGAATTTTATTCGGCATATCTATACCTAGATTTTGCAAATTACTTTGAAGCTAAAGGTTTGGACGGATTTGCAAACTGGTACAAAATACAAGCACAAGAAGAACGCGACCACGCAATGTTGTTCTATCAATTCTTGCAAAACAACAACCAAAAAGTAACATTGGAAGCTATAGGCAAACCTGACAAAGTGTTTACTTGCGACATGGACGTATTGAAAGCAGGATTGGGACACGAAGAACTTGTAACATCGATGATAAACAATATCTACGCTGCTGCATACGAAGTGAAAGATTTCCGCACTATGCAATTCTTGGATTGGTTTATCAAAGAACAAGGCGAAGAAGAAACCAATGCCAACAATTTGATAACAAAAATGGAACTATTTGGTGGCGACCCTAAAGGATTGTATATGCTAAACCAAGAATTGGGAACAAGAGTATACACAGCACCATCGTTGGTTCTAGAATAAAAAGATAAGAAATGGTCACTGCAAAACAATATTTGATTGATAACGGTATTAAGCCTTCGGTACAACGAATTGCAATAATGAAATACTTGTTGGAGCATCGCACACACCCTACTGTCGACGAGATTTATGCCAAATTGCAAAAAAAGATACCTACATTGTCCAAAACAACAATATATAATACATTGAAGGTATTTGCCGAAAAGGGAGCAATACTTAGTTTGACAATCGATGAAAAGATGGTTCGGTTTGATGGATACAAACAACGCCATGCACATTTTAGATGTCTGTCGTGCGACAAAATATTCGATGTGGTGTTAGACAACGACGTTGAGTTTCCGTTGAATGAAGAAACAAAGAATTTTAAAAACATAGAAACTCATGTTTATCATCGCGGATATTGTCCGGAGTGTGCCTCTAAAATAGAAAATAGTTTAACCGAAGAAATAACTGAATAGTATGAAAAAGTATGTATGTACAGTATGCGGATACGTATACGACGAAGCTGCCGGCGATCCGGACAACGGAATACCAGCCGGAACAAAATGGGAAGATCTTCCTGCCGATTATGAATGTCCACTATGTGGAGTAGGTAAAGAAGAGTTCGAAGAAGAATAGATTAATAACCCAAAAGGTTTCCACATAAAGCCAACAGCCGAAAGGCTGTACAAGTCAGTCGGCTGTTGTGCAATGGTGGACCATAAAACACACAAAGAACTATGAAAGAAAAAGTTTTAGAAGTAATGAAAAGCACCGGAAAACCAATGAGTGCCGGCGAAGTGGAAAAAGTATTGCAAGCCGACCGAAAGGAAATAGACAAAGCCTTCAAAGCGCTTAAAGAAGAAGGTAAAATAGTGTCGCCTATAAGATGTAAATGGGAACCGGCTAACTAACAAAAGCACAAAACATCTTTGAAAAGTAAATAAGTACGAAAGAAATATAGAAAAGAAATTAATAGTAAACAATAAAAATACATAAGATATGAAATATAGTTGTCCAATATGCGGATATGTACACGAAGGAGAAAATGCTCCTGAAATTTGCCCACAATGCAAACAAAAAATAACTTGGAAAGAATTGAATGAAAATGGTCCTTTGACATTTGTTACCGAACACGAAATAGGTATAGCAAAAGGAACCGGCGAAGAAATGATAAAAGACCTAAATGCACACTTTATGGGCGAAGCTACAGAAGTGGGAATGTATTTGGCCATGAGTCGTCAAGCTGACAGAGAAGGTTATTCTGAAATAGCAGAAGCTTTCAAACGTTATGCATGGGAAGAAGCAGAACATTGCGCTAAGTTTGCCGAACTATTAGGCGAATGTGTATGGGATACAAAAACCAACCTTGAAAAACGTATGAATGCAGAAGCCGGTGCTTGCGAAGATAAAATGCGTATAGCAAGAATAGCAAAAGAACGCAATCTTGATGCAATTCACGATACAGTTCATGAAATGGCAAAAGATGAAGCACGTCACGGAAAAGGTTTCGAAGGTTTATACAACCGCTATTTCAAAAAATAGTTGAATCATAAACAATGCAAAGCAATCTTTAATATATTGATAGAATGAATGTATTGAAGGTTGCTTTGTTGTTGTGTATAACTTTAAAGGCAGAAATATTTTGCCAATTGAAAAAAAAGATGTAATTTTGCAAACGCAAAGTGGATAGATTTGTAATGATTGCAACCACAAGAAAAAATGCTAAACCAAGAAAATTTTTCTTCGCTACAATCACAAAATCAAACATTTTTTGCATTCAATAATTAGGCGAAACTCGAAAGGGTTTCAGTATTTATTAATGTATTAAACGTATAAAAAATGGCTTATTACTTTACATCAGAATCAGTTTCTGAAGGACATCCAGACAAAATAGCAGATCAAATATCGGATGCATTGTTGGATGAATTTTTACGCAGAGATCCCAACGCAAAGGTAGCTTGCGAAACACTAGTAACAACAGGATTGGCTGTTGTTAGCGGCGAGGTAAAAACACACGACTATGTAGATGTACAACCTATAGTGCGTGATGTTATCAAAAAAATAGGATACACCAAAGGTGAATATATGTTCGAAGCCAATTCGTGTGGTATAATATCTACAATACACGGACAGTCGCCTGATATCAATCAAGGTGTAGAACGCAAAAAAGATGAAGAACAAGGAGCAGGAGATCAAGGTATAATGTTTGGCTATGCTTGTAAAGAAACAAGGGAATATATGCCTCTGCCCTTGACTTTGGCTCACATATTTTTGTTAGAGTTGGCTAATATACGCCACGAAGGAAAGCAGATGACATACTTACGTCCGGACGCAAAAAGCCAGATAACAGTAGAGTACTCCGACGACAACAAACCTATGCGTATAGACACCATAGTAATATCAACCCAACACGATGATTTCGATACCGAAGAGGCTATGTTGGCTACAATAAAAAAGGATGTAGAAGAAATTCTTATTCCAAGAGTATTGGCAAAAATATCGGAAGAAAACCAACAGCTATTTGCTCAAAAGGATTATAAACTATATGTAAATCCTACCGGAAAATTCGTCATAGGTGGTCCTCATGGCGATACCGGACTGACAGGTAGAAAGATTATAGTAGACACTTACGGTGGCAGAGGAGCTCATGGCGGTGGCGCGTTTAGTGGTAAAGACTCTAGCAAGGTAGACCGTAGTGCTGCATACGCAGCAAGACACATCGCAAAGAATTTGGTTGCAGCAGATGTTTGCGACGAAGTGTTGGTACAAGTGGCTTACGCTATCGGTGTTGCCGAACCTGTGGGACTATATGTGAACACATACGGAACATCGAATGTAGATATGACAGATGGCGAAATTGCTAAGAAAATACAAACCATATTCGATATGACACCTTATGCTATCGTAAAACGTTTTGGATTGAGAAATCCTATATTCTTAGAAACAGCTTCGTATGGTCACTTCGGCCGCGACCCATTTACAAAAGAAGTAACATTCATCAGAGATGGAAAAGAAGTAAAAGAAGAGGTCGACTTCTTTGCATGGGAAAAGTTGGATTATGTAGACAGAATCAAAAAGGAATTCAATATCAATTAAGATAGAAAAGTAGTTCCGAAAAAATAAAACTAAACGGCAATAGTTTGTAAACGATGTTTTACAGCTATTGCCGTTTAGCTATTTTGTGTATTGTATATTGTATATTGTATATTGTGGTATTACCCCAAACGTATAAGCTCTACGAAAAAGGGAAAATAAAAAAGGATGCCTTTCGAGCATCCTTTTCTTATGTAAAGTTTATTTATTGTCTTACAATAATTGAGCCATACGTTCAGTAAGGTCGCAGATACGAGTAGAATAACCTTTTTCGTTATCGTACCAGCTAACAACTTTAACGAAGTTGTTGTCTAAAACTTGAGTAAGCATAGAGTCGAAAATAGACGAGTGTTTGTTGTCTATAATATCTGTACTTACGATAGGTTCGTCAACGTATTCAAGTATACCTTTCATTTCACCTTCAGCAGCTTTTTTCATAGCAGCGTTGATTTCTTCTCTTGTAGCAGGTCTTTCTAACTCTACTGTCAAGTCGACAACAGAACCATCAGGAGTAGGAACACGCATTGCCAAACCGTCAAGTTTGCCAGCCAATTCAGGTAATACCAAACCTACAGCTTTAGCAGCACCGGTTTTGGTAGGAATGATAGATACAGCAGCAGCACGAGCACGACGAAGATCAGAGTGAGGTAAATCCAAAATCTTTTGATCGTTAGTATAAGAGTGGATAGTGTTCATCAAACCACGAACTACACCGAAGTTGTCGTTCAATACTTTTGCTATTGGTGATAGACAATTGGTAGTACAAGAAGCGTTAGATACCAATTGAATATCTTTAGTTAAAATATGATCATTAACACCTAATACTACTGTAGCGTCAACGTCTTCTTTCTTATCAGAAGGTACTGTCAAAACAACTTTCTTAGCACCTGCATTGATGTGTTTCATCATCTTTTCACGGTTTTTGAACAAACCTGTAGACTCGATAACGATATCAACACCTAATTCTTTCCAAGGTAAGTTAGCAGGATCTTTTTCTGCATAAACGCGGATGCGTTTTCCATTTATTATTAAATATTCACCATCAACCGATACTTCACCGTCAAAACGTCCGTGTACTGAGTCGTACTTTAAAAGGTATGCTAATGTGTCGGCACTTGTCAAATCGTTGATAGCAACAACTTCAACACTTTTTCTAGTGCAAAGCTCTCTAAAACTCATTCTTCCTATACGACCGAAGCCGTTAATTGCAACTTTTGCCATAATATATTATAGTTTAATAAATTGTACGTTATATTGTCTTCTTATTTGAAAATGCAAAAGTACATATTTAAATCATATAAACCAAAGATTTTTGAACATATTTGTTGCTTTTTCTTTGAATAACTTTGTAGTGAGTGTTTTACGTTGCTTTTTTTATCTAATCTGTTTGAAAATAGCATCAAAACATTATGCTTTTTATTATTCGTTTTTTGCCCTTTGTTCAATATGAAAAATAAAAAGTAGTATGCCTGCAAAAACACTCGCCATGAAAATGCTATACTTTTATATTTCTGCGTCTAAAAACTACGGAACAATAGTTTTTGTTCATTGTAGAGAAAGGCTCATTCACCATTGCAACGACAGTATACCATCGTTGCAATAATGATATACTGCTATTGCAACGATACCCTATTGTCATTTCAACACGATTTATTCGTTTGTCGATGTAGAATTAGAACCGATGGGAATACTATTAGTTTTCGCACCATAGAATGAATCAGCCTTTGATTTGTATGAAAAATTGAGCTGTTGGTAAAAGGCAAAAAACGTTGCTTAGAAAGGGCAAAAATAGCTGAAAAATGATTTTCTGATGCAAAAAACAAAGGTGTTTTTGCCATAAAACCCAAATGACGACTATTTATTTTTAGAAACGAAATATTGGTGAGCTTGAAAATTATATTATTTATTATTAGTAGTTTATAAAGGATTTTTTGCTGTTTGGTTTTTCGAATCGAAGGCTCGAATTAAAAAAGGTATCGAGAAATTGGTAAAAAAATCGTACATTTGCAAAAAATATAGATTAACAATGTTAAGTAGACATTTTTTAAGATCGAAGGTACTACAATCGCTTTATGCACACGCTGTATCGGACAGCGATGACTTGAATGTTATAGAAAAAAACTTTACCCATAACATCAGAAGACTAAATGATTTGGGAATTACTCAAGTATCTACACTTGTATACTTTTGGGAGTTTGCCAAGAAAAGTATAGAAGAAGCCAAAGCAAAATTCCGTCCAACGCAAGAAGAAGCAAATCCAAATATGAGATTTGTAGAAAATACTTTTGCAATAGCATTGAGTGATAACTATGAGTTGAAAAAGGCTTGTGACTATCTGAAAATAAATTGGACAAACTACAATGATATTTTCAGAAACTTGTACAATACCTTTAAAACCAAAGATGCTTACAAAAACTATATGGCATTGGAAGCTACTACTTTTGAAGATGACAAAAGTATCATTATAGCTTTGTTTAAACATATAATGAATTATGAGGCATTGGTTGATATATTCATCGAAAGAAATTTGTTTTGGGAAGATGATTTTTATCAAGTAGCTCAATATTCATTGAATATATTGAAGAAGTTGGATTCTTCTTTCTCTGCAGCCAGCGAGTTTCCTCTTATTTACGATGAACGTAACAGTCAAGAAATAGAAGATTTGGATTTCGCAACTCAGTTGTTGAGAAAAACAATTTTGTCGCTCGACGAAAATACAGACATCATACGACATAATTTGAAACAATGGGAATACGATAGAGTGGCCATAATGGATATAGTGATTCTAAAAATGGCTATAACAGAGTTCGTAAGCTTCCCTTCGATACCGGAAAAGGTTACTATAAATGAGTGCGTGGAATTGTCGAAAGAGTATAGCACCGACAAGAGTAAGCTTTTTATAAATGGAATACTGGACAAAATTCACAATGAATTGCGTTCGCAAGGAAGAATAAATAAGCAAGGACGTGGTTTGTTTGACGAAAGTTTTTTGTAAAAGAAAAACTTTGTAGCCATAAACAAAAATGCTGAATTTTGGTTTAATGTAATGAATTAAAACAATTTCTTTGGAAATATAGGAGAAGATATGAAAATAGTAAGAGTAATTTGTACCGCAGCGATGTTCTTATTCGTGTTAGGATGTGGCGATAATGCAAAAAATACGTCGACATATAGTACCGATTTGATAAACAATCCTAATACAGCCGATGCAAATGCCAAGGCAATAAAGATGCCTAAAATCACTTTTAACAAGAAGTTGCACGATTTCGGGAAACTATCGAGAGGTGAGAGCATTTCCTATAGTTTCAAATTTACTAATACCGGAGATGCCGATTTGCTTATTTCGGATTGTGATGCAACATGCGGTTGTACAGTGGCCGATTATCCAAAAAATCCTATCAAACCGGGCGAGGTTGGATATATAACAGTTACTTTCAATTCGGCCGGCAAATACGGTCAAGAAGAGCAAATGGTTGATGTAATGGCAAACACACAACCAAGCAAAAGCCAATTGATAATAAGAGCAATGGTTGAAAATTAGTATAGTATAAAAATAAACTAATCATATTAACGAATAAATTTTAGAAAAATGAACTTGATGAACATTTTATTACAAGCGTCTACAACCGGACAAGCCGGTGGCGGAGCATCAATGTGGGTAATGTTGTTGCTAATGATTGTGATTTTTTACTTCTTTATGATTCGTCCTCAATCGAAAAAGGCAAAAGAAGAACGTAAATTTCGCGATTCGTTGCAAAAAGGTGATAAAGTTGTTACTGCCGGTGGTATACATGGTAAAGTTGCAGAAGTAAAAGATACTACAATTGTGATAGAAGTATCTAACGGCGTAAATATCGTGGTAGAGAAAAACTTTATCCAACCTTCGCCTGAAGCTATGGCAGCAAATCAGAGAAAATAAGATTGAAAGGGATAAAATAGCTTTAAATATAACCCATTGAAATCAAAATCTTCGATGGGTTGTATTTTTATAATACGACGATAGTTGTTTGGCAAAAGAGTATAGTGGTATTGAGAGGAATTGTGTGGTTCAATACATCAGGAATGGGTATAGAAATGTTATAGGAGTTTTACTATATGATAAAAAAAATACGGTTGAAAATATCTCAAAAAGATAAGGTGAAATCTTTTCTTTTTTGTCTTTTTTTTACTGTTGTTTTGTGGTTGGCACAAACAATGTCTGATACGTATGTTTACGAACGAATATATCCAATCAAGTTTACAGGATACAATACACAAAAATATTCGTTGGTAATGTGCGATACATTGTTGCCGGTATCAGTAAAGTCTACAGGATTTCAATATTTGTATGGCATGTTGGAACGTAAGAAAACTATAAATTTCGACATTAGCGAAAGCAATTACTATATCTCTGACGGTAATTTTGTATATGCTTTGCCTATGAGAGATAATAAAGATGAGGTAAAAGAACAGATAAGTTTTCTGCATCAGAAAGAATTAGGTTTTTTAATAGATACAGCCAAAATAGTATTAACACCACGAACAATTAAAAAGGTAAAACCTGTACTTAAAGACGTAACATTTTCTTTTGCTCCTCAGTATGCTTTGTATGGCGAGGCTTCGTTGCATCCTGATTCTATCGAGGTGTATGGTAGTGAAGCATCGTTGAAAGATATAGATTGTGTAGAAACAAAAGCACAAACTATATCCAATATAAATAAAAGTGGTATGTATGTGTTGGAGTTGGATAATAGTAAAAATAAACACCTCGATGTAACTATGGCTACCGAAACATTGAATATATATTTGCCGGTAGAAAAGTATACCGAAACAACGGTAACGCTGCCATTGAAATTTGTATCGGCTGATACTACGGTACAAGCACGTTTGTATCCGGAAAATATAGAGTTGGTAGTAGATGTAGCACTGAAAGATTATAAAAACATAAACTCGACTATGTTTGAAGTAGAAGTAAATTACGACGAAAACACAGACAAACAAACATTGCCGGTGATAGTATCGAAATTTCCTTCGGTAGTAAAAATAAGAAAAATAAATCCACAACAAGTACAGTATGTCATCATTAAATAAAAAACCTTTATTGGTTGGCCTTACAGGAGGGATAGGCAGTGGAAAAACTGTTGTTTCCAATCAGTTCGAAAAGATGGGAATTCCATGTTTCTATGCAGATAAAGTAGCCGGAACATATTATAACGACAAAGATTTCTGTGAAAAATTATATCCTATATTTGGTGATGTGATATTCGACGAAAACGGAGCACCGAACAAGCGAAAGATAGCAGAAATAGTGTTTTCTAATCCGGATAAATTACAAGAATTGAATGCAATTGTACATCCAAAGGTGATGTCTGATTTCGAAACTTGGGTTGCGCTGCACGCAGACTCTCCGTATGTAATACAAGAAAATGCCATATTGTTTGAGCATGGGTTCGAAACGATGTTTGACAAAACAATAATGGTTTATGCTCCAAAAGATCTGCGTATCCGCAGGGTGCTGAAACGAGATAAAACTACTTACGAAGCAGTAGAAGCAAGGATAAATAACCAGATGGATGACGAAGAAAAACGCAAAAAATCGGACTATGTAATTTTGAATTATAAAGGGGAAAAATATAGAACGTCGAGAATAGAAAAAGTACACAAAAAAATATTAGAATTTATAGCCCAAAAGTCGTGAAAACTAATAAAAAAAGAAGTTTTTGTAGCATAAAAAGCTAGAAAATAAAGTTTTTTATTTTGGAAGTAATGAAAAAATATTAAGATGTAAATATTTGAAAAGTAAATGATTGTGAATTGTAAATGATAATTTGTGAATAAATTATATAGGAAAAGAGTGGGCAAATTTTGTGGAATGAAAAATATGTTGTAATTTTGCAAATCCTTATAAAGGAATAAATAGCATAAAAAATCGTAGATAAAAATGAATAGTTTAAGTTACAGAACTGTGTCAGCGAATGCTCAAACTGTGAAGAAAGAGTGGATTCTAATAGACGCAGAAAATCAAACGCTAGGACGTTTAGCAACGAGAGTTGCCAATGTGTTGAGAGGTAAAACAAAACCCTCGTACACTCCACACGTTGATTGTGGAGACAATGTTATAATTATTAATGCAGAAAAAATTGTTTTAACTGGTAAAAAGTTGACAGACAAAGTATATGTTCGTCATACCGGATATCCAGGGGGACAACGTTTTGCTACTCCACAACAATTGTTGAAAACACATCCTATCCGTGTTATCGAACACGCAGTAAGAGGTATGTTGCCAAAAAATAAATTGGGTGATGCTTTGTACAGAAATATGAAAGTTTATGCAGGTGCAGAACATCCACATCAAGCACAAAATCCCAAAGTCGTAAATTTAAATGATATAAGATAATGGCAGAAGTAATCAATACCATTGGTAGAAGAAAAACAGCAGTAGCCCGTATATATATGACACCGGGTAATGGAAACATCATCGTAAACAAAAAAGATTATAAAGAATACTTCCCTACAGCACCTCTTCAATACATTGTTCGTCAATCATTGGAAGTTGTTGGTGCAGCAGACAAATGGGATATCAAAGCAAACCTTGATGGTGGTGGAGTATCTGGACAAGCAGAAGCATTGCGTATGGCAATAGCACGCGCATTGTGCGAAGTAAATAGCGAAGATCGTCCAGCATTAAAAGCAAAAGGACTTTTGCGTCGTGACCCACGTATGGTAGAACGTAAGAAACCAGGTCAACCAAAAGCTCGTAAACGTTTCCAATTCAGCAAACGTTAAGATTTGCAGATATTGTTTAGTATCTAAATTACGAAGATTCTTAACTCGACTACTTTGTAATTGCTAAAAGTAAAAAAAAGAAAGTAAACAAAATAATAAAAAATAAAATGGCAAAATTAGAATTTGAACAATTGCTAGATGCAGGTTGCCACTTTGGACACCTAAAAAGAAAATGGAATCCTAAAATGGCTCCTTATATATTCAAGGAACATAATGGTATTCACGTTATTGATTTACAAAAGACAATAGTAAAAGCAGATGAAGCTGCAAATGCTCTTAAACAAATAGCTAAATCTGGTAAAAAAATATTATTCGTAGCTACTAAAAAACAAGCTAAAGAAGTTGTTGCTGAAGCAGTAAAAAGCGTAGATATGCCTTTCGTTACAGAACGTTGGCCTGGTGGTATGTTGACAAACTTTGCTACTATACGTAAAGCTGTTAAGAAAATGAATGCATTGGATCGTTTGATGAACGATAAAGAATTTGCAAGCATTTCTAAACGTGAACGTTTACAAATACAACGCGAACGTGCTAAATTAGACAAAAACTTAGGTAGTATTGCTGATTTGAACCGTTTGCCTTCCGCATTGTTTATAGTGGATATCAATAAAGAACACATTGCTGTAGCTGAAGCTCACAGATTGAATATTCCAACTTTCGCAATTGTTGATACAAATTGTAATCCTGATCTTGTTGATTATCCTATCCCTGCAAACGATGATGCCTCAAAATCTATTTCTGTAATATTGAAATCTATGGTTGATGCTATTCAAGAGGGTATTAACGAACGCAAATTAGATAAGGAATCTCAAGAAGACGAAAGAGATATGGCTGAAGATGTAATGGCTGACGTAGACGAAAATGGTGAAAACATCGACGCTCCAAGAGCTAGACGACCAAGAAAAATGTCTGAAGGAGAAGGTGAAGAAAGACCAAGACGCCCAAGAAAATCTGCAGTTAAAAAAGAAGTAAAATAAATTTTGTAACAAATAAAATATAATAATATGGCTAATATTTCAGCAGCAGATGTAAACAAACTACGCCAAATGACTGGTGTTGGTATGATGGACTGCAAAAAAGCTTTGGTAGAATGTGATGGTGATTTCGATAAAGCTATCGATTTCTTACGTCAAAAAGGTCAAAAATTAGCTGCAAAACGTGCTGAACGTGATGCTAACGAAGGAGTTGTTTTAGCAAAAACAAATGGCTCTTTTGGTGCTGTTGTAATGGTTAATTGTGAAACAGACTTTGTTGCAAATAACGCAGATTTCGTTGCTTTTACTCAATCTATATTGGATAATGCTGTAGCAAACCGTTTTACTGCTAAAGAAGACGTTTTGGAAATGGCTATCGATGGACGTAAAGTTGCAGACTTATTGACTGATCAAATAGCTAAAATTGGAGAAAAAATTGATTTAGCTCATTACGAAGCTATCGAAGGTGTTGCAGTTTCTGCTTATATCCACCCAGGTAACCGTATGGCTTCTGTTGTAGCTTTGTCGAAAGAAGGTTTCCAAGAAATTGGTCACAACTTAGCTATGCAAGTTGTTGCTATGAGACCTGTTGCTCTTGACGAAACATCAGTATCTCCTGAAGTTATAGAAAAAGAATTGGAAGTTTACCGCGCTCAAATCAGAGAAGAAGGCAAACCTGAAAATATGGTTGAAAACATTGCTAAAGGTAAATTGAATAAGTTCTTTAAAGAAAATACTCTTTTGAGTCAAGAATCTATCACTGAAGCTAAAACTTCTGTAAAAGATTTCGTAGCAAAAGCTGACAAAGATTTGAAAGTATTAGGATTTAAACGTTTAGAATTAGGTGCTTAATTTTGAATAGGGCTGCTAGATGATGAGCTTGTCTTATCGGATAGTGGGCCATTCCTAAGAAAATATATAGAAAAGGCGATTATTGATTTTGATAATCGCCTTTTTTTCTGAATCTTGTTTCGAAAAAGAAATTTACTAAAGAGTGATTTGCAAGTAAAGTAAGCTTGAATATCTGAATCTGTAGGAAATATTGATTTTGTAATATTTTGTACGATATTTTAGTGTTAATGTCTTGTAAATCATATGGAAGGGACGGAGATTGCAATTAAAAGATAAACTTTTGCTTTAAATATCAAAAAGTTTGCGTATATTTGCAATTCTAAATAGATAAAATAACATATAATAATATATTAATATGCAAAGAGATACAGTTATTTTTGATTTAATCAAAAAAGAAAGAGAACGTCAGACAAAAGGTATCGAACTTATTGCTTCTGAAAACTTTGTTAGCGACCAAGTAATGGAAGCTATGGGTTCTGTGATGACAAATAAATATGCTGAAGGTTATCCAGGAAAACGTTATTATGGTGGATGTCAAATAGTAGACCAAAGTGAACAATTGGCTATCGATCGCGCTAAAGAATTATTTGGTGCAGAATGGGCTAACGTACAACCTCACTCTGGTGCTCAAGCAAACATGGCAGTGTTCTTTGCTTGCTTGAATCCCGGTGATACTTTTATGGGATTAGACCTTAACCACGGTGGACACCTTTCTCACGGTTCGCCTGTAAACATTTCCGGTACTTATTTTAACCAAGTTTCTTACGGTGTTAAAGAAGAAACCGGTACTATCGATTACGATATGATGGAACAAGTAGCTAGAGAACACAAACCAAAATTGATCATCGGTGGTGCTTCTGCTTATTCTAGAGATTTTGATTGGAAAAGAATGAGAGCTTTGGCTGATGAAATTGGTGCTATCTTGATGGGAGATATTTCTCACCCAAGTGGTCTTATAGCTAAAGGAGAATTGAACAATGCTGTTGAATATTGCCACATTGTTACAACTACTACTCACAAAACTTTAAGAGGACCTAGAGGTGGTTTGATTTTGATGGGTAAAGACTTTGAAAACCCAATGGGAAAAACTACTCCAAAAGGCGAAATCAAAATGATGAGCGCTGTTTTGGACTCAGCTGTTTTCCCAGGATGTCAAGGTGGTCCATTGGAACACGTTATAGCTGCTAAAGCTGTTGCTTTTGGCGAAGCTTTGACAGAAGATTACGCTCAATATATCAAACAAGTTAAGAAAAATGCTGCTGCTATGGCAGAAGCTTTCGTTAAGAGAGGATACAAAGTTATTTCTAACGGAACAGATAACCACTTAATGTTGATTGACCTTAGAACCAAATTCCCTGAACTTACAGGTAAAGTTGCAGAAAACACTTTGGTTAAAGCTGATATTACAATCAACAAAAACATGGTTCCATTTGACAGCCGCTCTCCATTCCAAACTTCAGGTATCCGTGTAGGTACTCCTGCAATTACCACAAGAGGTTTGAAAGAAGACGAAATGGAAGGTATAGTTGAAATGATTGACGCTGTTCTTTCTGACGTTAACAACGAAGAATTGATAGCTGAAACACGTAAGAAAGTAAACGCTATGATGGAAAACCGTCCATTGTTTGCTTGGTAGTAGTTTCGCTTTGCGATATTACAAAAGTGAAGATAATTGCACATGCAATTGTCTTCGCTTTTTTTTTGCTCGTTTCTTTCCTTTTTCCTTTATGGTAAAATTGACATATTATCCATATTTCTACGAAAAAAACGATCGATCGTTTTCCCAAAAATGATCGATCGTTTTTTCAAAATCGATCGATCGGTTCTTTTGTGTGCGATCGATCGATTTTCTGAAATCGATCGATCGGTTTTTTTTGAACCTCTATAGTTTTTATCAAAAAGAGCCACACTTATCATTAAAAAGAGCCGTATTTTTGATCCATAACTATGGCAGTTTTGAGTCAAAACTACCATAGTTACGACCCCTAAGTGTGGTAGTTTGGTTTTTCCATTCCCCAAGTTTTTCTTCTTATATTATCGTAGATATTTAAATTGGTCATTATATGGCGCGATAATATTAAACCCCAAAATCGGTCATTAGAAAATACATGTGCAAAGAATTCATTAATGGCAATTTCTAAAAATTCCACGTCTTCTGAAATATTATCATGTAACAAAAGAACTTTTGTGTGCTTTGCGTTGTTGGCTTCAGCCATATTGCTACCACTCGGAATAGCTAATGCTAAGGCATTGCTTTTCTCTCGCTTAATCGCAATGTTCTTGGAATCTTTCTATTTATTTTTCAATCGCATAGCCCGCTATGCATTGCAAAGACGTACTTCGGTACGTCTCTATAAAATTCCGCAAATCACTTGCGAAGCAATTTTTAGAAGTTGCCTAATATCTATATGTATAACAGTCATAATTTTGTAAAAATTATAGCTAACGATTTGGGATTAAGGTAATAGGAACAAAAGTTTTATTATAATCCAAATTTGGTATTTTAATTTGTTTTTGCATTGATATTGCAGCACTGTTGCAATGCTGTTGCAAACAAAAAAAACATAATCGCCAATATTAGCTATAGCGATTATGTTTTTTCTTTGTTATTATATTTTTAGTCTAAGTGGAGATGTTTTTCGTTTTATAGTGACTATTGCATAAATACGTATTGCAAAATGTTGCCTCCCATTCGTAGTGCTTTTATCCTTTTTTCTTGCGAATCGTTGTGTACATCTTGGTCTTCCCAACCGTCTCCTAAATCGCATTCTACACTAAAAAAACATACCAATCGTCCGTTGTATATAAGTCCATATCCTTTTGGTGGTTTGTTGTCGTGTTCGTGTATTTTGGGTAATCCGTTTGGAAAACTATACTTTTGGTGATATATGGGATGTGAGAATGGTAGTTCCACGAACTCCAATTCCGGAAACACTTTTTTCATTTGTGCTACTATGTAGTTTTCTAGTCCATAGTTATCATCGATGTGTAGAAACCCGCCACCTATAAGGTAGTTGCGTAAATTTTGAGCTTCTTGGTTCGAAAAAACAACATTTCCATGTCCTGTAAGGTGTATGAAAGGGTAGTTGAATATTTCTGAACTTCCTACATCTACCACTGCATATTGGTTGTTTAGGTTCATGCCGAGAGATGCATTGCAGTGGCCAATAAGATTGGTTAGCGATGTGGGGTTGGCATACCAATCGCCACCACCATTGTATTTCAGCAATGCTATCTGTGTTTTGTTCTGAGCCAAACACAATGTTGTCGAAACTACGAATGCTATTAGTATTGTTGCTATTTTACGGTGCATAGTGGTTTTATGTTGGGTTATTCGTTCATAAAGTTTATAAAGAAGCATGCTGCCAATGCTGCTGTTTCTGTTCTCAAACGGCAGTCGCCAAGTGTAATAGGGACGTAGTTGTTGGCAATGAATTCAGCCACTTCTTGTTTACTGAAGTCGCCTTCCGGTCCAATCAAGACAAGAGCCGGGGTGGTGGGAGTATAAATATTTTTCAGATGTACTCTGTCGTCGCCTTCGCAGTAGGCTACATATTTTTTGCCTTCGAACGGTTGTTTCAAAAAGTCTAGTATGCGGATAGGTTCGTTTAGTCTGGGCTTGTATGCTTTCAACGATTGTTTCATTGCCGATACAATAATTTTGTCCAAGCGTTCCATATTTATAGACGTACGTTCGGAGTGTTCGCATATTATTGGTGTTATTTCATCGATGCCTATTTCTGTAGCTTTTTCTAAAAACCATTCCAGCCGTGCTATGTTTTTGGTTGGAGCTACAGCAATATGTAAGTAGTGGTTTCGTTTTTGATAGTTGTAGTTACGCTCTGTTATTTCTACAGTGCAGCGTTTGTTATCGGGAGTAATAATTTTGGCTTTGCAAAGTAATCCATTGCCATCTGTTAGGTGTAGTTCGTCGCCAATACCCATTCTGAGAACTTTTATACAGTGGTTTGATTCTTCTTTTGGTAATTCAAGAAAGTTTGATTCTAAGTTGTTTAAATAAAAAAGTTGCATATAAAATGTTTTATTTTGTTCTGCAAAATTACACACTTTTTTTAGCTATACAAAATAAGTTTGTCGATTTCTTATCGAAGCGAGAATTGTTGTAAGTATTATTCGTAAGATAAAGTGCAATATCTGGCTGCTTTTACAAGAATGGACAACGATAAATTTTATGTTTTGGGGTAGTAAAGACAATGCAGAAAATGATAAAAAAAAGTCTGTTTTTTGATGGTAAAATACCTCAAAAATGCCGAAAAAAAAAGTTTTTTTTGTCATTTTGTTGTGTCAAAAACGTTTTTTTTATCATTGAATAGCCTAATGTAAGTATTTGATTTAGTTGTTTGAAATAAATAAAGTATATTTTTTTTGGTAAAAAAGTGTGATAGTTGAAAGATTTTTTATAAATTTGCTCTCTGATAGTTTAGAACGAAAAAGATATAAAATACGTTATAGAGAACAAAATTAAACAATATAAAAAACATATATTATGTCAACATTATTAGTAGTATTACAAGCTGTGGCAGATTTTGCTGCATTTGGAAAAATTGGAGCCGCTATTGGAGCGGGATTAGCAACATTAGGTGCCGGTATTGGTATTGGCAATATTGGTAAAGCTGCAATGGAAGCTATTGCACGTCAACCGGAAGCAACAGGCGATGTTCGTACAAGTATGATTATTGCTGCTGCATTGGTAGAAGGTGTTGCATTCTTTGCATGTGTTGTATGTTTGCTTATCGTTTTTATGTAAGATGCATAAAAAAAACAACAAGGAGTCGGAACGATTGGTCGAGACTCCTTGTTTTACAAACCGGATAGAGAAAATATATAGAGAATAATATAAAATATACAGAATAATAATGGATAGTGCATTAATTACTCCAGGCTTGGGGGTTATATTTTGGATGGTGGTGTCGTTTGCCATATTGGTATTTATCTTACTAAAATTTGGTTGGCCCATTATTTTGAAAACCTTAAACGAACGCGAATCGGCTATAAACGATGCGTTGCTTGCTGCAGATAAGGCAAAAGAAGAAATGCAACAGTTGAAAGCATCGAACGAAGATTTGCTTAGAGAAGCCAAAATGGAACGCGACGAAATGTTGCGTAATGCCAGATTGACCAGTGAAAAGATAATCGAAGATTCTAAAATAAAGGCTACCGAAGAAGCTGATCGTATTGTAGAAATGGCCCGTCAAAGTATAGAATACGAAAAGATGGAAGCTTTGCACGAACTTAAAAATCAAATGGCAAATCTTTCGATAGAGATAGCTGAGAAACTATTGAAACAAGAGCTTGCCGATAAAGAACGTGCAAATGCTTTTATAAAACAGGAATTGGAAGATGTTAATCTAAAGTAAAACAACTTTCTAAAACAGATAATTGTGGAAAATTATAGAATAAATACCAATTATGCCAAGTCGTTGTTTTTGTTGGCAACAGATACTGAAAAGGTAGATGTTGTGTACAACGATATGCGAATGGTGCGTGATGTGTTTTCAGAAAATCATGTACTGAATGTTGTTTTTGCCAATCCTGTGATTAAGGATTCGAAGAAGATGGCAATAGCAAACGATTTGTTTGGCGAAAAAGTTGATGACTTGACAATGTTGTTTATACGATTTGTTGTAAAAAAACATCGAGTAGTAAACTTGAAAGGTATTGCGTTGTCGTATATGGACTTGTACAGAGAAAGCAACAATATAGTGCTTTCGGAATTGCGTACAGCCATAGATGTTGACGAAGAAACCAAAGAAATCATAAAACAAATAGTAGGCGATTATACACATTGCAATGTAGAGCTAAACACAATAACTGACAACAAAATGTTGGGTGGTTTTTGTGTATCGTTCGACAACAATTTGTATGATGCACGTTTGCGCACACGAATAGCAAAACTACGCAAAGAGTTTAGCAAAAATGTGTATGAAAAAGGAATATAAGTAAGAACCAATTAAATAAGTATATATAATGGCTGAAATAAAACCTGCCGAAGTGTCGGCAATACTAAAAAAGCAATTAGCAGGAGTTGACTTAGGTGTTGAACTTGAAGAAATAGGTACTGTTCTTACAGTCGGAGATGGTATTGCGCGCATATATGGTTTGAACAATGCACAATCCGGAGAACTTGTAGAGTTTGAAACAGGCGAGCAAGGTATTGTACAAAACTTGGAAGAAGACAACGTGGGTGTTGTGATGTTAGCAGAATCCAAATCTATCAACGAAGGCGATACTGTGAAACGTACCAAACGTATAGCATCAGTAAAGGTTAGCGAGGCTATGCTGGGACGTGTTATCAACACTATTGGTGAAACTATAGATGGTAAAGGTCCTATCGAAGGCGAGATGTTTGAAATGCCATTGGAACGTAAAGCTCCGGGTGTTATCTATCGTCAACCTGTAGAAGAACCATTGCAAACTGGTATAAAGGCTATAGATTCGATGATTCCTATCGGACGCGGACAACGCGAGCTTATTATCGGAGACCGTCAGACCGGTAAAACTGCTATCGCTATCGATACTATAATAAATCAGAAGAGTTTTTATGATGCAGGAAATCCTGTATATTGTATATATGTAGCTTGTGGACAAAAGGGGTCTACCGTAGCCAATTTGGTGAAAACATTGGAAGAAAAAGGCGCTATGGCCTACACTATAGTGGTGGCTGCTACTGCTTCCGATCCGGCAGCTATGCAGTTCTATGCTCCGTTTACAGGTGCTGCCATCGGTGAATATTTCAGAGATACAGGCCGTCAGGCATTGGTTATATACGACGATTTGAGTAAGCAAGCTGTGGCTTATCGTGAAGTGTCGTTGTTACTTCGTCGTCCTCCAGGACGTGAAGCTTATCCGGGCGACGTATTTTACCTACACTCTCGCTTGTTGGAGCGTGCTGCAAAGATTATCAAATCGGATGCTATTGCAGCTACAATGAACGATTTGCCAGAGTCGTTGAAGGGTAAAGTGCGTGGTGGTGGTTCGCTTACTGCATTGCCTATCATCGAAACACAAGCCGGCGACGTTTCTGCATATATCCCTACCAATGTGATTTCTATCACCGACGGACAGATATTCTTGGAAACAAACTTATTTAACTCGGGTATACGCCCTGCTATCAACGTTGGTATTTCGGTATCGCGTGTAGGGGGTAAGGCTCAGATAAAATCAATGAAGAAAATTGCCGGTACATTGAAGCTTGACCAAGCTCAATATAGAGAGTTGGAAGCGTTCTCTAAATTCGGTTCAGATCTTGATGCTGCAACAAAGGCTGTGTTGGATAAAGGGGCAAGAAATGTGGAAATATTGAAACAACCTCAGTTTTCGCCTATAAAAGTAGAAGAGCAAATTGCTATTATTTATTGCGGAACAAACGGATTGTTGATGGATGTTCCTGTAAATAAAGTTGCAGATTTCGAATCTGAATATATTTTCTATCTTCGCAAAAATCACAACGAAGTGTTGGATAACTTGAGAGATGGAAAACTAATAGACAGCGATTTGGATATATTGCGACAAGTAGCGACAGATCTTGCCGGCAAATATAGTAAATAATTTTTTTTGAAGTAGAATAATATTATACACTATCTATGGGTAATTTAAAGGAAGTTAGAATGCGTATAGCATCTGTAAGTTCGACCCAACAAATTACGTCGGCGATGAAAATGGTATCGGCTGCGAAATTTCGTAGGGCACAGAATGCGATATTGACAATGCGTCCCTATTCCGAAAAGCTAAGCGAGATTATAGCTGATATAGATGTAAAAGACGGTGTGCAAACTCCTTACCATAATGTTAGAAAAGCAGATAAGGTGTTGCTTGTAGTGATAGCATCAAACAAGGGGTTGTGCGGTGCTTTCAACTCGAATGTTATGAAGGAGGCAAACAGACGTATTGAGCATTATTTGTCGGGCGATAAAAATGTTTCGTTGAGTTTGATGACCATAGGAAAGCGTGCTACAGATTTTTTCTCAAAACGAACCAACTTTGTAGAGGAGTCTTTTATAGAGGTATTGGATAAACCATCGTTTGATAGTATATCTGAAATAGCCGAAACTATAATGAAACGTTTTTGTGAAAAGAAATACGACAGAGTAGAGTTGATATATAACAAGTTTAAAAACTCTCTTACTCAAATAGTCTTGACCGAGCAATTTCTTCCTATAGAAACAGAGGCTGCTTCGGGTACTGCTAAAGATAGTGGAGCAAATAGCGACTATATTTTCGAACCAAACAAGCAAACAATATTAGCCGAAATGATTCCGCTTTCGTTGCGTTCGCAGTTCTATAGAGTGATACTGGATTCGTTGGCTTCGGAATATGGGGCACGAATGACAGCTATGCAGAAAGCAACCGACAATGCAACCGAATTGTTGAAAGAACTGAAGTTGACTTATAACAAAGCACGACAAACTGCTATTACTAATGAAATTATAGAAATAGTAAGTGGTGCAGAAGCTTTGAATGGATAATTAAAAATGATTAGCATAAGAAGAAAGAGCCGAAATTGTTTGCTGATTTCGGCTCTTTGTTATGAATGATATATAGATAAATGATGGATAAAAATACTGTTCTAAAACTTACACCGATGCAGAAGGTGGAATACTTTTTTTTGATGGCATTGCTTTTTGTAGTTCCTATAAGTTGGGAATGGGCTACAAAGATAACTGCTATTTTGATGGTGATTATACCCATAAAAATTATTGTAGAAAAAGGGGGGAATCTGCAATTAAACAAGTATCCTCAAAAGAAGTTTTATTTACTATTCATGGTTACATACTTGCTGTATGTGGTCAGTATGGTGTATACTTCCAACGTTGCAGAAGGATTGCAGAATTTAGAAAAGAAGTTATCCTTCATTATTTTTCCGTTATTCTTTTTATTGTCGAACTTGTCTTATCTTACACCCAAACGTACTAAAGCTTTATTTTATAGTTTTTTGTGTGGTACACTCTTTTTTGTGGTAGGCAATTTGTTGTGGGCTACATACGATTATTTGTTTCTTCAAGCTCCTTTTTCTCGTTTTCTTGGTAGGGAGGTAACTAAAATCCACTATATCCATCATACATATATAGCTATGTACTGCTGTTTTGCTATAGTATATAGTTTCGTTCAGTTGTTCGGTTCGGATGTGGTGTCTAAATCTAACAAAGTGTTTTTGTCGGTAGTAGTTGTATTGTCTGCACTATTTGTTGTTTTGGTAGAGTCGCGTGCAGGTATATTATGTATGGCAGTGTTGTTTGTATTCCTTTTCGCATGGTTGTTTTTTGTCAAAAAGAAACGAGCACTTACTATGTATTGTGGAACGGCATTGGTTGTTATAATGACGGCGTTTTTCATAGTATTTCCCAGTGGGTTGAACAGGATAGTAAAAACCGGTCAAAACCTTGTAGATACTGAACAAAAAGAGGATATACGAATAACTCTATTGAAAGCCGGTGTCGATGTGGCGCAAGAAAATTTGCTTATAGGTGTTGGGGTAGGCGATAGATGTGATAAATTGATTGAACATTATGAAAAGAATAATCTTCAATGTGGCGATTTAAACTCCCACAATCAGTTTGTTGATACTACTATCAGTATAGGTATATTGGGATTGTTGTCGCTGATCGGCTATTTTGTTTTACCTATTGTACTTGCTATTCGCAACAGGCAATGGAATATCGAGATGTTGCTGTTTTTGTTTATAATTGCTTTCAATGCGGTGTTCGAGGCTGTATTCGAATCTCAAACAGGCATATTGTTCTTTAATATTATATTCTGCTTGCTTTTTTATGCATCTTTTGTTTCCAAAAAGGAATTGCAAAGCTATACTCATGACGTTTAAATATAAGCATAGCAGCATGTTTGGATATTGAAATGGAAAAATATTTGTACTTTTGTATTACACAATAGAATTGTAGAGTGATGGTAATAGTTTGATATGTAGGTGTTTTGATGCATGAGGGTATGGATGTGATATTGTGTTTTTGGCTATAGTTATTTTACAAACAAAGTAAAGGTATATAAAAATGAAAAAAATATTTTATTCTCTTTTGGCAAATCTTTCGTTGCTATATAAGATACTTGCAGTCTTGGTGGTGTCGCTGTTTATTCTTTTGGTGTTTCCCGAACAAAAGAAAGTGACCTACGACTTTGTTGAAGGTGGATTTTGGAATTCCGAAGATTTATATGCCCCTTTTGATTTCGCTGTACAAAAAACTCAGGAAGAAATAGAGCAGGATATCAGAAGTGCAAAAAGTAATGCTTTGTTGTTTTTTGTTTACGATTCGGTGGTTAAGGAGCAAGTGGTTTCTAAGTTGGCAAATATAGAAATGAAACTATCTTCCTACGAGCGAAACGAGCTGATAAGACTTGCAAACCAAATATACTCGAAGGGATACCTACAGTATGTAGAAGGTATGGATATAAACAGGGATATAGTATTGCTGCGAAAAAATGTAGGTAATGTTAGAAAGTACAACGACTTTTTTTCCAAAGCACAGATAGGCGATTTGCTGCAAGAGAAATTTTCCGGCAACGAATCTGTGATAAACCTGATTCGAGATAGTATTTTTAGCCCCAATGTTGTTTATGATGATGTGCGTACAAAGTTGGAAGAGGATTCTCGTTTGTCGCAAATATCATCAGCATCGGGAATGGTATCGATGGGGCAGCTTATAATATCCAAGGGCGAATATATCACACCCGAAAAAGCAAAGGTTTTGACATCGTTGGAAGGTGAAAATATTACCCGATTTGATGAGAACTACTCCGAGTTGAATAGAAAATTAGGGTTGTATTTTCTGATAATTATTGCTTTTACAGCCTTGTTTTTGTTCTTGGGACTGATAAAGCATCCACTTCTTAAGGATAACAAAAAGGTTACTTTTGTGCTTTTTATCATCTTTTTGATGTGTTTTATGGAGGCCATGGTGTTGCGCATCAATCCGGATTGGGTAATGTTGGTGCCTTTGTGTCTTGCTCCGATATTGGTAAGGGTGTTTTTCGATTTGAGGGTGGCTTTGTACATACACTTAGTTATTATAATTATAATAGCATCGTTTGTTCCCAATAGTTTCGAGTTTATCTTCTATCAACTTATTGCAGGAATGATGTCTATTATCAGCGTGAAGAATTTCGAACATCGTTCAAATTTCTTCGTGGTAAGTTTGATGGTGTTTTTGACCTATTCCGCCATATACGTTTCAGGGGTTTTAAGTCAGGAAACCACTTTCGAAAATATCCATATAGGTAGATTTGTACTATTCTTCTGCAACGCATTGTTGGTGCTTATGGCTTTCCCACTTACCTATTTGTGCGAGAAGATTTTTGGATTCGTATCGGTGCTTACATTGTTGGAGATTTCCAGTACCAACACTAAGGCTCTGAGAGATTTGTCCAACAAGGCTCCCGGAACATTCCAACACTCGGTGCAGGTAGCCAATATTGCAGAAGATTTGATAAACGAAATAGGTGGCGATTCCCTTTTGGCAAGGGTAGGGGCTTTGTATCACGATATCGGAAAAATGGCTACACCTCTTTATTTTACCGAAAATCAAACATCGGGATTTAATCCTCATGTACATCTGAACAACGAGGAGAGTGCTGCAATGATAATATCGCACGTAAGAAACGGGGTGGATATGGCAAAGAAATACTATTTGCCCGAAGTGGTGATAGACTTTATCCGTACACACCACGGTACTACAAAGACGGGCTACTTCTTCAACAAAGAACGTATCGAACATCCCGATGAGCCTGTCGATGAAGCATTGTATACCTACAACGGTCCTAAACCTTATTCGAGAGAGACGGCCGTGGTGATGCTGGTAGACTCGGTGGAGGCAGCGGTGCGTAGCTTGAAAAAACACGATAAAGAATCGATAAGTGCTTTGATAGATAATATAGTGGAAGGCAAAATAAAAGAAAATCAGTTTTCGAATTGTAATATAACTTTTGCCGATATTGCAACCATAAAGCGAATATTGAAAGACAAAATGCTTAGCATTTACCACGTCAGGGTGGCTTATCCGGTGGTGAATGTAAACAAAGACTAATAATAAGAATCATATACATACTATATATATACAGAGATGAAGACAAACTTGTTTGGACTGACATTGGATGACCTGCAACAAATATGTGTTGCCGAAGGTTTCCTAAATTTACTGCAAAACAGATGGCCGATTGGTTGTACAAGAAACGTTGCAACTCGATAGATGAGATGACAAACCTTTCGTTGAAGATACGTTCGCGACTATCCGAGCTGTTTGTGTTGGAAAAAGAAGCTCCTATATTCTCTCAAACATCGGTTGATGGTACAAAGAAATACCTGTTCGAAGTAGGGGACAACCGGTATGTAGAAAGTGTGTATATCCCCGATAAGGATAGGGCTACGTTGTGCATATCGTCGCAAAAAGGCTGCAAGATGGGGTGCAAGTTTTGTGTTACCGGAAAGCAGGGCTTCAAAGGAAACCTTACCGCACAGCAAATCCTTAATCAGGTGTTTAGCATACCCGAGAGTTTGTCGCTGACCAATATCGTGTATATGGGAATGGGCGAACCCTTCGATAACTTCCCTGCTGTGCTGAAAAGCATACAGGTGCTTACTTCAGATTGGGGTGTAGCTATGAGCCCCAGACGTATAACGGTGTCTACCGTGGGAATAATGCCGGTGGTGAATGATTTTATGGAAAAAACAGAATGCCATCTGGCTGTAAGTTTGCATGCTCCTTTCGGCGACAAGCGTAGCGAGATAATGCCTATGCAAAAACCGTATCCTCATACCGAGCTGATACGTATGCTGAAAAAATACGACTGGAGCGGACAGCGAAGACTATCGTTTGAATATATTGTGTTCAAAGACTTCAACGACGACGAGCAGAGTATGAAAAAACTTGTATATCTGTTGCAGCACCTACGCTGTAGGGTGAACCTGATACGTTTTCATGCTTCGGAAGGTGTGCCGTTGGAAGGTGTGGATATGAAAAAGATGATAGAGATACGAGATTACCTTACCTCGCAAGGCATAATAACAACAATACGAGCTTCGCGTGGCGAGGATATAATGGCCGCTTGTGGATTGCTGGCCGGAAAGAATACTGAAAATAGCGAGCAATGAGCTTAGAGCAGTGAGCTGTGAGGGGGTGCTGCCTTGTTTGCTCTTGTCCGTTGTCTTTTTGTAATGTTGTTGTAATGTTGTAAAGTTTTTTGTCGAAAGTCTAAAGGCAAAGGACTGAAGTTGGTATAGAAAGTAGAGAAAGGTATAGAGGGTATAGAATGTACAGAATGTATAGAACGGCTGTGAGTCGTAAGCTTTGAGCAGGCTTGGCTCTGTCTGTCAATCCGTAGTTCCGTGACTTCGTAATTCCGGCTACCGCCCTCCGTTGTCTGTTGTCTTTTTGTAATGTTGTAAAGTTTTTGGTCGAAAGTCTAAAGGCAAAGGACTAAAGTTGGTATAGAAAGTAGAGAAAGGTATAGAGAGTATAGAATGTACAGAATGTATAGAAAGGCTGTGAATTGTAAGCTTCGAGCTGGCTTTGCTTTGTCCGTCAATCCGTAGTTCCGTAGTTTCGTGATTCCGTAATTCCGGCTACCGCCCTCCGTTGTCTGTTGTCCGTTGTCTGTTGTCCGTTGTCTGTTGTCTTTTTGTAATGTTGTTGTAATGTTGTAATGTTGTAATGTTGACCTTTGTTCGTCGTTTCCGACAAATACCAATACGACAAACCCCGGCATGTAATGTGTGCGACGTGCCCCGACACGACAATGTTCGACCCGACAAACCCCGGCATGTAATGTGTGCGACGTGCCCCGACACGACAATGTTCGACACGACAAACCCCGACACGTAATGTAGAGACGTGCCGCGGCGCGTCTCTACGGGTTACGGGTTACGGGTGGTACGTTTTTTTTACGGTGGGTACGGACGTGGTTGGTACGCACATGTCCCCGAAAAACCACGACACGCAACGTTCACAACATAACAATGTTCAACCCGATAAACCCAAACACGCGATGTTTATGTGTGGAAAAATAAAATCATTCATTGTTCGTTACATTCATAATATAAATTAATGTCAAGAGAAGTGGGGAAATTTATAATTGTAATGTAATAATGTAATAACTTATAATTGTAATATTGTCTGCGGCCTTAATTTTGGGATTCTATCATTTCCCAAATTTTGGCAATAAATGTTTGGGCTGGTTCTATCAATGGCAAAACATCGTTTTCTTGCAAATCGAAACAGTCACCATAGTCTCCGGTAAGACGCATGGTGTATAAAGAATTGTATTGTCGTGCCAATTCTCTGTCAATCTTTCCGGTAAGGACAAAATGTTGATTAAACATTCTGATTATTCCATCGTGTGTTTTGGTATTTATATTGTTGGAAATAAGCAACGCCGACACTGCGTAATAAGCGGCATAATACAATCTGTTGGCTGCTGTTACCCACATTTTCAGTTCTATTACTTTTTTTGCATCGTCCAATGTCTTTTTGGATTTCTCCAAACGATAGTCTACTATCTGTTTTTTTTCTTCTTCTGTCAAACTCATAGCATCCCTATATTATAATATTATGGCGTCTTCCATTACGTTTTTGTAAAAAGGGGTGAAACTTTTGGCTTTCCACTCGCTTTCGGTTTGTATAATGGTGTTTACATCATAGTCCATCAGCCAAAATACAGTGTTTATTGAATAGCCTATTGTGTTGTAGTCGTCGATAGATGCACGACCCTCGCGGTTCAAAATTACCAAGATATCCCAATCCGAATCCGAACGCTCTGTGCCTCGGGCTCGAGATCCAAAAAGCAAGATTTTGCTACCTTCAGGGATTATACTATACAGTTCTTGCTTAACCGTAGATAATATTTCGATGGTATCTTGTTTCATTTTTACGAATTTACAATAGTTGTTTTCGACTGCAAAGATACAACTTTTTCTTTAATCAACAAAATTTATTTCTTTAAACAATTTATTTGATGCTTTGCTTAATGTAATGTTGTTGTAATGTTGTAAAGTTTTTTTGTCGAAAGTCTAAAGGCAAAGGACTAAAGTTGGTATAGAAAGGTATAGAATGTACAGAATGTATAGAAAGGCTGTGAATTGTAAGCTTCGAGCTGGCTTTGCTTTGTCCGTCAATCCGTAGTTCCGTAGTTTCGTGATTCCGTAATTCCGGCTACCGCCCTCCGTTGTCTGTTGTCTGTTGTCCGTTGACCTTTGTTTGTTGTTCCCGACAATGTCCGACACGACAATGTTTGATGCGACATGTCCTGTCACGTAATGTGTGCGACGTCCCCCCGGCACGACAATGTTTGACGCGACAAACCCCGGTACGACAATGTACGACGCGACATGCCGCGGCACGACAATGTTCGACGTGACAAACCACGGCACGTAATGTTTGACGCGACAAACCCCGGCACATAATGTAGAGACGCGCCGCGGCACGTCTCTACGGGTGGTGTGTTTTTTACGGGTACGGATTTTTACGGTGGGTGCGGACGTGTTTGGCACGCATATGACCCCGACAAACCACGGACGTGTTTTTGCCACGGTACATAATATGGCGGTACATAATATTCATCATGCAAATATGTGTGGAAAAATAAAATCATTCATTGTTCGTTACATTCACAATATAAATAAATGTCAAGAGAAGTGGGACAACTTATAATTTATATTTATAATTATAATTATAATTGTAAATGTAATTGTAATGTAGTAATGTAGTAAACTGGCCTTTTGTAGGGTTTTGCTGCTATATTAACTTCAAACTTCTAACGTCAAACTAATAAATAATGCTATGGATGACGGATTGTTTAAGGGTAAATATCGGATTGCTTCGTGTCGGTTGCCATATCAGAACTACGAGGTGGGGTGCTTCTTCGTGACGATATGTGCCAAGGATATGGTTCATTATTTTGGGCGCATCGTTGACGGAAAGATGCTTTTGACACCTGTGGGGAAAGCAGCCGACGACCTTATAACTGCCATGCCTCAACGGTACGAGAGGGTTGAGGTGATAACTCATGTGGTAATGCCAAACCATGTACATCTTATGCTGCGTATACATGCAAAAATGTGTTGCGACGATAGGGCAACGACGCCTGTTGCTACAGATACTCCAACCAAGAACGAGCAAATGCAGACTATCGCAACCAATATCGGTGAACTGTCGAAGGTGATAAACCACTACAAAGGTAACGTCACCAAATATGCCAAAGCAAACGGTATACCCTTCGCTTGGCAATCGGGTTTTTACGACGAAATTGTCCGCGACGATGCGGCATACAACGCCGTCAAACGTTATATCGAAAACAATGTGATACGTTGGAAAAAATAACCGCAATGTATGACGCGACAAAACAACACATAATACAAAATGCAATAATATATATATGTTATTACATTATCATATATGGGATAATACAATAACATATATATGTTTTTTTATGGCAACTTCTAAAAATTGCTTTGCAAGTGATTTACGAAATTTTCTTGAGAAGATTTCTACTTTCTTTTGATTGAGCATAGCGGGCTATGCGATTGAAAAAGAAATAGAAAGATTCCAAGAAAAAACGTAAAGCACGCAAAAGTTCTTTTATTTCATAATAACATTTCTTAGAACGTGGAATTTTTAGAAGTTGCCTTATGTATATCACGCCCCGTTTTTCACGGTATATTGTCGGTGCGACGATGGTATATTGCGAATGCAACGAAACCCTATTGCGAAAAACAGGACGGGTAGGGGGTGTTTTACCGGGGTGGGGGGGATGCCTTTTTTTTTGTTTCGTATGTACATGTAAAAATGTAAAATGTAATATTCCCCGATGCTGAGGAAAGAGCCTTTTTGTGTTCCTTTTTAATACGTTGCCTGTCGTGTGAGGTATGGGTTAAATATTCTAAATGCGTAACTAACTATTGGTAAGGTGTGTGAAAAATTATGACAAAAACAAAAATATCTATTCCGTGGCTGTGAAATGTTTTAGTTAAAGTATGGAAATATTGTATGGCTAAAGTTGTAAAATATTATATATTGCTTATAATATATTGAAATAGATGTGAAATGTTAAAATTAGGGATATGTAAGCCTGTTGAGAGGTGTCTTTTTGAGGGAAATTGTTGCGGAAAATATACCTGTGGGGAAACGCGGTGAAACACCATTGCGGAGAATATGCAGCAGTGTGCGTTTTGCCATAAGAAAACACCGAGATAAATCCGCCTATAAACAGTGTGTGGCAAACCATATCCCCATACTGCGCCCATCCCCACTGCAAGGCTGTTGTGGCACTGCCGGTGGGGTGTATGGAGAAAGAATTTGTCAACAATTAATTTTTAATATCGTGGGATGTTGAAATTCGAGAAAAAATCGTAACTTTGTAGGGTGAAATAATATATGGAAAATAGTTAAAAGATAGATGTAATAAACATATATAAAGCGAATTATATGCAAAGCATTGAAATGTTAAAAAACGCTCGTTTTGAACAATTGAGTGTTGAAAACTGCGGTCTGTATGCCTTAAAAACCCTTGCCTTGAGTAGTGGGTTTGGTATAAATAATGTTAAAAATAAACATATTTAATGCACATTGTGAATATCTTTGAAATTATATAAAATATAGAATAACAGATAGTATAAAAATATATAAAAACAGTAGTATTATGCAGAGTAGTAGTACAAAGTTTGCCCACTGCGGCACAAGCATTAAACAAGAACAACAAGGTGTTTGTTCAGCGATACAAAAAATAACCCACACCTCGCCCTATCGAGGTAGCGGCGGCATAGCCAAACATCTTATGCTGCTGTGGCTATTGGCGTTTACCCTTGTGGGAAGTGTTGCTTTTGGACAAGTAACTTATACTTATACAAGCTCCGGTACTCATACAGTGTCCGAAGGAGTGAATTATGTTATCATCGAGGCTATTGGTGGCGGTGGAGCCGGAGGATCTGTATCCAATGGTAAAAGACCTGCCGGAGGTGGCGGCGGTGGTGCCTATTCCAGAGTACAGGTAGATGTTTCTGATGTATTAGGTACATCTAGACAAATATCATATAATGTTGGTGCAGGTGGTACAGCCGGTACAAACAATCGCGATGGCGGTATTACTACTGTTAGCTTTGGCGGATATAGACTTACTGCCAATGGCGGAAATGGAGCAGCAGCTGTTACTGGCACTACTGTTGGAAATGGAGCAAATGGTGGTGATTCAGTAAGTAATGCAATAAGTGGTACAGGAATTTCTAATTACCATAGCTACGCCGGTGGTAAAGGTGGTAACGGACAATATAATGATTATAGTACTACATCTAGATATTCAGGTGGTGGCGGTGGTGCTGCCGGAAGTAATGGAGCCGGTAATGCTGCTAGCGGAAGAAGTGGCGGTAGTGCACAGTCGCCCGGTGGTTATGGTGCTAATGGATTAACTCAAAATTCGCCCGGTGCTGCCGGTGGAAACTACGGCGGTGGCGGTAGTGGTGCTTATTATTATGGTAGTAGTAATGGTAATTATACCGGTGGAAACGGTGCATCGGGTGTGGTGATTATCACCGAATGTTATTCTACCAACACCAATGGTGCAAATTCGGATATCGTGAGTCGTGGTAGTAATATAACATCGATGGAAGTAGATGTGGTTGCCAACGATTTTATACCTTGCCCTAATAATTACACTATAGAGATTATAGGAGATAATGGACAACCTATCACAACTAGTAATAGCAGTCCGATACGCCCAACAGATGATGGTAAAAAAGTGCTCGTTACTTTCCCTGGTACTTATGAATCTGCTAATACCGTATTCCAATATCACATCAAGTGTGGTACCGGAGAATCTGCTACTACTACCAATACGGCAACTGTAGTAATTCAAAATTCTACTGTGGTGGCCAATTTGGGTTGCCCTACAGCACTTGAATCTACTACTGAAATTGATAGAACAATAGAACATTATAAATTCAAAACCCCAAAAATTATAGGAAAAGGAGGTGAATATATAAAGTATATGTCTTTGGCTTTTACTAATGTGCCGGATATAGACAATGCAGGTGTTTACAAATTTGAAGTGCAAAGCGATTCTGGATTTACAGTAACTAACAATGAAATTCGTGAAATTGGCACTGATAACATTAGTACAAAAATAGGTGATATAATAGACCTAGGTTCTTTTATGTTTGCTTGCCATTTTAATGTAGGTAATGGTATTACGTTTGAGAAGGCCGAAAAGTTAATAAAAGCTATTCATGTAAGTATTCCGGAGTCTAATACCAACGATTTTGTGGGGGTAGCATTAGAAATTTCTACAAATTACGATAGCCGCAATATTATATATAATGCAGAAAATGGACACTACTATGAATATGTAGCAGGCACTGTTACTTGGCAAAACGCATATAATGCTGCCAAAAATACTACCTATTTAGGTATGCAAGGCTATTTGGCTACCATTACCTCGCTAGCGGAAAATAGATTTATGACGGCTTTGGTTTCAGAACCGGGCTGGTTGGGTGGTACTCGCTGGCCGCTATCAGGTGGCGATGGTACTCAATACTATGAAAATTTTGGTTCAACAAATGACCTTCATAGTTATTGGTATTGGGCTTGTGGTCCTGAAAAGGAACAAAAATTTATGTGGCAGGCAGCAGCTTGTCCTAATGGATTTTATCCTAATCCGGATTTGACTGTAGCAAACTTATTAGAAGCAGATGATTGGGAGAGGCTTGCTTTTAATGGGACAAATGAATGTAGTGATAGGACTGGAACGCGATATTGCTATGAAGGTACTGCTGCTCAAGATTCAGCACTTTTGTGGTGGTATAGAAAATATATGAGCGATAACAATTGTTATTTTAACTGGGGTATAGGACATTCGGATGCTACAGGTGGTCCTGAGCCTAATAGTGCCAGTGGAGAATATTGTTTGTCGATACTATCTACCAAAGGAAAAGGATGTTCTTTCTATGGCACTGAGTTTGCAAAATATTCATGGAACGACTTAGCAAATAGTCCTAGTGGGGATTGGAGTGCGACTGGCTATATTATTGAGTATGGCGATTTGGTTACAGGTAACTCTTTCACTCCATTACACGATGGGGCTAAATGTAGGTCTATAGTAGGCTTGAGGAAAGAAACCATAACCGCTACTGTAACAGGTACAGAGATACAGTGTAGAGGTGGAAAAGACTCATTGGCAGTTTCTATAAGTTTTACAGGTGGTATGGCACCATACGAGTTTGATATATATGTAGGAAATACTTATGTAAAATCCTACACTACCAACGGTGCAACTACTATTTACTTGCCTATAGAGCAAAACGCTAAGACTTATACTATTAGAGATTTCACCTCCGGAACAATAACCGTAGGCGGATGTAATGTCACAGCAGCAACATTCGTAATACAAGGTGGCTCAGGAGAAGGAAAAAACGAAATAAAGGTTCCAGCAGCATTTAGCTATAAGATAAGTAAAACAGCAGAAGAATGTGGTAAAATAGGGCTTAAAGTAAAATTATCGGGTGGAGATGCTACTCAATACCCCTTAACAGTTGCTCTTAGTTCTTTTGTCGATCCTATAACAATTAGTGTAGCCGGTGATTCTGCAATCTTTACAAAAACAGAAGGGTTAACCGGAGGCAGTTATACAGTAACAATAACTCCTGCTAACAACAAGGGTTGTGTAAAAGATACTGTGTTTTCGTTGGTTGTAGATAATGTTACTTTTACTGCTGGTAGTATTGAAGGTTCCGGAGCTGTTTGTGAAGGAGCAACTCCTACAATAGGAGCAGCGGATGCTGATGGAAACGGAACACTACAATATAGATGGTATCAATCCATAAATGGCGAACCTGCAACCCTAATAACTGATGCAACTGACGAAACATACACACCATCAGATCTTACAGCAGGAACTTATGAATATATTCGTAAAGTTAAAGATCCTTGCAATACAAATGATCCTAATGCAGATCCTGATGGTTTTGTATCTTCAGGTAGTTACATTCTAACTGTAAACCCAAAACCAACAAATGTAACAGCATCAGGACCGAGCGAAGATATTTGTGGAGGCGGTAGTATAACATTAACCGGTTCGGCTGATGGTGATGGTTTATCTTATAAATGGACAAAAGAAGGTGTGGAAAAAGGTAGTGATATTACTTATACTATATATCCTGCATATCAATCACACAGTGGTACATACGTATTTACGGTAACAAATACTTATGGATGTTCAGCCGATGCTAGTGTAGATAACATAAGAGTACTAACAGATCCAATAGAAGTAGCGATAACTCTAACTGATGCTAACGGTAACCTAACTGTTCCTGCTACAGTCTGTGAAGGAAGTAGTGTAACATTATCGGCATGTTATAATGTAACTGCAAATGCAGAAAATACAGGAAATACAGAAAATACAGAAGATGTTACACCACCTACTTATACATATACATTAAAAAACGGCAATACTACAATTTCTACTCAAACTACAAATGGAGTGTATAATCCTACACTTGAAAATCTTGAACCAGGCACATATACATTGAACGTTGCTTCTGAAAGTGAAAGCTGTGTTAAACCTTATACAGTGCTAACGGTGTATCCAAAGCCTGTGGTAAGTATAAGTCCAGAAACAGCCACGATCTGTGCAGGTGGAAGTACAGAGTTGAGTGCAGAAGTAACCAATGCTAGTGGCGAAGGTGTAACAGTAAGCTATGTATGGTATAAAGGTGGTACAGGGGAAAGCAATGTAATATCAGATCAAACAAGTAATAGCTTACAATTAAGCAGTCTAACCGCAGGTCAACACAGCTATTACGTTAAAGCAAACGTAACCTATGGCGAAGGCGCAAGTGCCGTTGTATGTACTTCTGAAATATCCGGTCCATATACAGTAGAAGTATACGAAGCGTTCACAGTAAGCGAAATCACAGGTGCAGAAACCCACTGTCTACATGATACAGAAAACTTATCGTTGAGTGTTACAGCAGCAGGCGGACACAATACCACCTATGCATGGAGTTATAGATTAAATAATGGCGAATCCGTAGCTTTAGAATCTACAAGCAATACAGTTAATGTACTTACAAACGCAGCAGGTACTTATGTATACAGCGTAGTAGTAAGTAACGATTGTGGCGAAGATGTTACTAAGAACTTTACAGTAACAGTATATACTCAAGAAACCGTATCGTTAGCTTCAAGTACAACAGAAACAGTATGTCCAAGAGCAGAAGTAACCTTAACAGCGACAGCTGGAGCTGGAGATGAAAACTATAGATATGCATGGTATACTGTATCTAATGGTACAGCAACCCAAATAGAAGGTGCTACTGAATCAATTCTAAGAGTTACACCAGAATCGACTACCACATACCGCGTAGTAGTAAGTGATGGCTGTGCAACTACAACAGAAGCAACAAGTGAAGATGTTACCGTAACTGTATATA
>JAFZDP010000062.1 GCA_017561155.1 Bacteroidales bacterium
TACTTTCTTTTGATTGAGCATAGCGGGCTATGCGATTGAAAAAGAAATAGAAAGATTTCGGCAAAAAACGCAAAGCACGCAAAAGTTTCAAAGAACAGTCTTTTGTTTATCCGAAACGTGGAATTTTTAGTAGTTGCCTTATATCTATATAATAATAATTTATACTCAAAAAAATATGAAAGGCGAAAATGTGGCGAAATACGAGGGGGAATACAGGGGTGTGTTAGAGAAAGTATATGCAATAGGGTATGATGTATAGTATAGTATAGTACATTCCATAAATAACATATATATGTTATCCGATTATCCTATATAGGAAAAAGAATTATCCTATATATATTATTCACAACTACCTTTCGAGATAAAAAAGGCGTTTTTTTTTGAGAAAAAGAAGATTTGGCATATATAACCTTAAAATAAAAAAAAGAATAACACATATACGCACCTCAAAAGAGAAATATTGCTTACAAAAAACAAAAAAAGTGCACACCTTTGCGAGGTATGCACCAAAAAAAATTAATAAAAATCAAAAAAAATTTAGGTTTATGAAAACAAAAAAAATTCTCTAACGTATTTATAACTAAATGAGAAGCGGCACCCGAAGGTACTCACTTCTCAAATGATTTGGTTTAATAACGCAAGCATATATATATTATTGTGTATAGATAGAAAAAAATATTCCTATCCACTGATAGAAATATGGCAATACATGCAGAGATATAATCCGCCTGATATTTCGCCGAAAAAATCGCCCCTATACAGCAAGGACAACAGACACAAAAAAAAGAAATAGGCACGGACGGAAAAAAACACGCTTCAACCTTTTCCATCCGATACCTATTCCAAAGGTATACATATATCAAAAAACACTCTATCTATCTGGGAAACACAATATCGAACGTAGTACCAACATCTACCTTGCTGGTAACAACAATACGTCCTTTATGAGCATCCACTATCTGTTTTACATAAGACAGCCCTATACCGAAGCCTTTAATATCGTGAACATTACCCTTAGTAGCCCTGTAAAAACGGTCGAATATATGAGGTATGCTGTCTTTCGCTATACCCATACCGCAGTCGCTAACTATAAAGTGGAAAGCATCATCAGTTTCGTAGGTAGCCAAAGTAATTTCCAACTTATCTGGCGAGTATTTCACAGCATTATCAGCCAGGTTGTATACAAGGTTGGTCATATGTAGCTTATCGGCAAAGATATAAGGATTTTCAGCTTCCAACTTAGTGATAATATTACCATTACGATTGTTGATGATAAGCGATACATTTTCTGCTGCCTTACGAATAATATCGTGCATATCTACATTTTCTTTATTAAACACAAACATCTTATCCACCATCTTACTTTGCTGAAGCACAGCCTCTACCAAGCCTTTCAAGCGTTTATTTTCAGCCGATATTATATTCAGATAAGGCTCTGCCATTGCAAAATTACTTCTTACTTCGGGCAGTTCCAGCATTTCGCAAGCCAACGATACTGTAGCTATAGGTGTTTTCAGCTCGTGGTTCATATTGTTCACAAAGTTGCTCTTCATCTCGTCCAGGTGGTCTTGATTGTAAATCATCTTCAACAACATCAAGAATATAGCTATCAAAAGAACAACCATAAGCACCGAGAAGACAAGGAAGATATAAGGATTTGTTTTTAAGAAATACCTTACCGAAGGAAAATACAATGAGATGTATACTACATTTTCGTTCCTCAACCCACCTATGCTATACTCGTACATATACTTTGAGTTTTGAAGGAACCTGGCATCTTCGGGTCTGTTGGCATACAAAATCTTGTTTTTAGAAAAGTCCAACACCCCCACCGACGGAGTGATAAAAATATCATTTTCAGCCAAGTGTTCTTCTATTATCTCTACCAAAGCATCGTAGTCCAATTCTTTTATATCCAGTATATTATACTTGGTGGTAAACTCCAAGAAATACTCGGCATAGTCGTCGAGCGAGAAAGTAGTATCACGCAGTTTTTCTCTTCTATCGGCCAAGTCGTAATACATAAGCAGCACCACAGAGTCGTTATAGCTAAGCTTGCCATACCTACCCATGTCTTCTTCTTTACTGCCCTCGTATTTCATAAACAGTTCAGGAAAATCAGCCCTCAGCTGCTTCATTCTCTCGTTTACCTCTTCTACCTCTTTATACCTTTGCCAAGTACTCTTGTTTGTATTCAAAAGATACTTCTTTATATTATTGGTATTCAAGTGGTCTATAGCATCAGTCATCGACTGCTTCACCGACGAGTCGAACATGTGGGTAGACGACTGTAAACTTTCTTCCACCAAATAAGTCTGGAAAAACAGTATAGCCACCAGTACCAACGACAGCACTATACTTACAGTTATCAGCAATCGCCTCTTAAATCTTCTGTAACTTTTTATATATCCCATAGTTATTTTTTCTTGTCAAGAAATATTTCTGAAGAAAACTTCTTTTTGTACGACATATATATAAACACTATACCAGCTATAACAAACGGAACACTAAGTAGTTGTCCCATATTAAAAGCCATACCGTCTTCAAAACCTACTTGGTTTTCTTTTATGGTTTCGATAACAATTCTCATACCAAACAAAGCCACTAAGAATATACCGAATATATTACCGGGGCGTGGTTTACATTTAGCTTTGAAATAGTAAATCATAAGTCCCACAAAAATCACTATACATGTAAGAGCCTCGTATAGCTGGGTAGGGTGCTTAGGCATGGTTTCTCCATTTCTGAGGAACACAAAGCCCCAAGGCAAAGTAGTTTCTACGCCATAAATTTCCGAGTTCATAAGGTTTCCTACTCTCACACAGGCACCTACAAGAGGAATCACTATCACCAATCGGTCTAAAATCCATACATAGTTGATTTTAGTTTTACGATAAAAAAGATATATACCGGTAAGTATACCAATGGCACCCCCATGACTTGCCAAGCCCTGGAAACCAATAAACTGACCTGTCTCAAAGTTGAAAGGAAGGAATATCTCCCATGGACGTGGAAGGTAATAGTCGGGCTCGTAGAACAAGCAATGACCCAGTCTAAGTCCCAACAACAGAGATACAAACATATATATAGTAAACTTGTCTAATATCTCTACATCAACATTTTCTTTCTTAAACATTTTTTGCAGAATGAAATAAGCAGCACAAAAACCTACTGCAAACAGCAGAGAATACCATCTTACTCCAAACGAGCCTATATTAAAAATAACAGGCGAAATATCCCAATTTACATACAAAAAATCCATATATCAGTATTATTATTTTTTATTCTACATTTTGTTTAATCATCAGATACAAAAACTTATAATGTGCATCAGAAACCATATCTTTCGATGTTGCATTTTTAAGTTTAGCCTCCAAAGCCTTCAGCTGGTAGTATACCACTCCGCCTACATCGTATATTGCAGGGTTATACCCTATCACTACGGCACTGTTGGCATCTTTTTTAACGATAGGCAACATATTCAACAGGTGGTCTACATACGTTTTTTGAAGTATTCTCTTATACATATCCACCTCTTTTCTCGAACCTAATTCACTGAAAATAGCATTATTAAGGTCGGCAAAATATTTTTCTATGGTATAAGCATTATCTTTTCCAAGAGCATTTTCGGCCTCTACAAGGTTTACAAATCTATAGTCTTGCAGTAGTTTTCTTACCAGCTTTCCGCTCAAATCAGAAGCAATGGCAGCATAGCCTGTACCTGTCTTGCTAAGCACAGAATCGTTGAAAATCCACTCAGGAGTAGCTATATAGTGTTCTACTATAAAGTCCATAGCCTCTTGCTGTTTAGCTTTATCCACATAGGTATACACAGCACCCTGTTGCTCTATGGTTTTAGGATTTTGGTATATACCGCCTATATACATCATTACATGTCCTGCATATCTGTTGTACTGACCTAGCACTTCTGAATACATAGTGCTCAACGAGCCATAAGCCTTGTTAGGCTCGGCAGTCCACTGCGGAAGATTTTCCATTATACGTTTCAAGTTTTTTATACCATAAGCATTAGCCACCATCTGATTATCGCCTAAATCTTCAGACTGCGAACGAGGGTCTTCTCCTGTATATCCCGAACCAAACCATAGGTATCTATCCTTAGTTTTATCTATTATCCATTGATTTAGCATAGGAACTTCAGCGGCAGCATCAGCATATTCGGGGAATAGTCTGTAACCCCATTCTATAGCCCAATAGTCGTATTTTCCTATACGAGGAAACAGATATTGTTGCTCTATGGCATCTTCAGGCTGAGCCACATAGTTGAATCTGCAATAGTCCATTATAGAGGAAGTATGACCATAGTCTTTTACAAAATTTCTATCTCTGAGCATCTCTACAGGATAAGCCGAAGAGGCAGCAAAATTGTGTTGAAGTCCCAAAGTATGACCTATCTCATGCGATGACACAAAGCGTATCAACTGCCCCATAAGAGAGTCGTTGAATATCATTTTTCTGGCAGCAGTATCAACGGCAGCACATTGTATAAAATACCAATTATGCAACAACGACATTACATTATGATACCAATTGACATGACTTTCCAAAATCTCTCCTGTACGAGGGTCGCTTACATGCGGACCACTGGCATTAGGAATAGTAGAAGGCTTGTATACTATAGCAGAATATCTTGCATCGTCGAGCGACCAAGTAGAGTCCTCTTCTTTGGTAGGAGCCAACTTAGCCATGATGGCATTTTTAAATCCTGCGGCTCTAAATACAGGCTCCCAGTCATTGACGCCCTGCATTAGGTATGGAACCCATTTAGCAGGAGTAGCAGGGTCTATATAATACACTATAGGCTTTTTAGGCTCTACAAGCTCGCCAGCCTTATAGCGTTCTATATCTTCGTCCTTAGGCTCTAAACGCCAACGAGTAATCATCTTTGTAACATCTACACCCTGAGGATTTTTATCGTAGTCTACATAGCTTTCTGTAAAGTATCCTACCCTTTGGTCGTGATATCTTGGCTGCATAGGCTTTGTAGGCAACATTATTATCGAGGAGTTCAACTCCATAGATACTACACCTTTTTTAGCCGAATAAGATTTCACCACCTTAACCTCAGTATTCAACGGATAAGTCTTTACAGATGAAATAAAACACCTGTCAGACTGCAACAAATTAAGTCCTAAAGTAGATTTCAAACGTTTGGTAAAGAAAAGCTCTTCATTGTCCGACTCAAAAAGTTTAGTCACCTCTATCAGCACACTGCTACTATCGCTGAGAGCAGCTTTTATCTCGAAAGAATACAATATAGGCATAAAACTAGACCTTTGAACAGCCTGATACATTCCACCTACAGAGTCGGTAGAACGTTCTACATCAAGAATTTTTCTAAGCAATACCTTTCCATTCAACGACTTCTCGAATCTTACTACAGCAGTATTTAGATGATCGCCTGCATAGCCTGTAAATCCAGACCTAAGTCCAGCCGAAGCCTTAGATATACGGGTAACTACAAGCAAGTCTTTTCCAAACAACGAATCCTGTACCTCGAAATAGTATTTACCCTTCGACGAATGAACAGTAAAAAGACCTGTCTGAGTCTGTTTTTCATCTTTAAAAAACTTCTCGATAGGAGTACGAGTATCAACAACAGTGGTTTTCTTCTTTTTCTTGAAAATCTTTTTTACAGAAGAACACCCCCCCAACGAAAAAACTAACGATACAACTAAACAAACATTAAAAATCTTCTTCATATAGCTTATAAAACACAAAACAGAGCCATCCTTATCATATATAACAAGAATGGCTCATACAATTATTAATTAACTATTTCGCATAATTTACTGCCCGAGTTTCCCTAATTACCGTCACCTTGATTTGACCCGGATAAGTCATTTCATTTTGAATTTTCTTAGACAAATCTAACGATAATTGAGTAGCTTCCACATCATTTATCTTATCGGCACCTACTATCACTCTAAGCTCTCTACCTGCTTGTATAGCATAGGTTTTTACTACTCCTGGATATGTCATAGCAAGCTCTTCAAGCTTATTCAAACGGTTGATATAAGCCTCAACAACTTCTCTTCTTGCACCTGGACGAGCACCCGATATAGCATCACACACTTGAACGATAGGAGCTATCAAACTAGTCATTTCAACTTCGTCGTGGTGAGCACCTATAGCATTACATACTTCAGGACGTTCTTTATATTTTTCGGCCAATTTCATACCTAATACTGCGTGTGGTAGGTCTGGTTCGTTTTCTGGAACTTTACCTATATCGTGCAAAAGACCTGCACGTTTAGCCAATTTAGGATTCAATCCAAGTTCAGCAGCCATAGTAGCCGAAAGATTAGCAACTTCTCTAGAGTGTTGTAGTAAGTTTTGACCATAAGAAGAACGATATTTCATACGTCCTACCATACGCATCAATTCATGGTTCATATTCACTATACCCAAATCGATACAAGTACGTTTACCTACTTCGATAATTTCTTGTTCTATTTGTTTACGAGTTTTAGATACTACTTCTTCAATACGAGCCGGGTGTATACGTCCATCTGTCACTAATTTATGCAACGACAAACGAGCTATTTCTCTTCTTATAGGGTCGAAACCCGACAAGATAATAGCATCAGGAGAGTCGTCTATTATAATCTCAACACCTGTAAGAGATTCAAGAGTACGGATATTTCTACCCTCACGACCTATAATACGACCTTTAACTTCTTCGTTTTCTAAGTTGAACACCGATACGGTATTTTCTATAGCATTTTCAGTAGCTGTACGTTGTATCGATTGTATAACAATTTTCTTAGCTTGTTCGTTGGCAGTTATTTTAGCTTCTTCTACTATATCCATCACATAGTTAGAAGCATCAGCTCTAGCCTCATCTTTTATCATCTCGATAAGATTTTCTTTAGCTTCTTCGGCTGTCATCGAGGCTATTTGTTCCAACTTTTCGACACTTTGCTTGTAAAGTTTATCTACTTCGCCTTGTCTTTTGTTTAGTATTTCTATCTGATTATTAAGATTTTCGCTAGCATTTTTCAACTCATTACTCTTCTTCTGAAGCTCTTCTACTTTCTGAGTCAATACTTGTTCGCGTTGTTTTATTTTGTTTTCAGCAGCAGCAACTTTACTATTGCGTTCTTGCACTTGTTTATCGTGTTCACTCTTCATTTGCAAGAACTTTTCTTTGGCTTGTAGTATCTTATCTTTCTTTATTACTTCAGCCTTTTCTTCTGCATCAACTAATACTTGTTTGCTTTTAGCTAATAGCTTATCGCGCAATACAGTAGTGGTAGCTACAATACCTATGCCGCCCCCTACTACCAATCCAATTACTATACCTATTACTATTCCCATTTTATTATATTATTTAGTTTATAATTTGAAATAGCACTTAGATATTGCCTAAAAAAAGATTTTCATCCAAAAGAGAATAACCATAAATACAGTTGTTAGTGTGTTTTTAGCAAACCTCAGCTTATTTTACAAGACCTTTAAATACTCCGGTATATTGACTTTTCGCTACTATATCCTTACCATATCAAGCTCGTTCTTATGCTTTTCTTATTTATTCTGTATCTTTCTTATCTTCAAGCATCAAAAACATTATTATATGTTTCTCTCAATGCTAAGTTTTTTAGTGTTTCGTTTATCTATTATTCAATATTCTCTTCGTTTTACACAAAGATGTATAGCTTTTCTACTCCGATTTTGTTTCGTCGCCAAGTGCTTCTGTAAGGAATGAATCCATCTCCGACAACTTGGCTACCATATCGTTATCTTTATATCTTACATCTTCGTGCAACTTTACCAACTGAGTTATCTGACTCAATGCAACCATCGATAATAAATCCTGATTATCTTTGTGCCCATAAACTTTCGAGTATTCTCTTACTTGAGTTTCTATCAAATTAGCAGCTTTTCTCAAATAAACTTCATCACTCGCATCTATAGTTAGCTTAAATACCCTTTCCAAAATAGATATATTTACAGACAATTTATCCATCGTGTTCCATTTTAGTCAACAATTCAATACTCTTATCTATATCTCGTATCAGCTTATTTATTTTTAATTTTACTTTTGCTGAATCTCCTTTAGTATTATCTAGTGTATTTCGTAGTATTAATATTTTATTTTGTTCTTCTAATGTTTTTATTTGTTCTTTTTGTGTTTCAATTATATCCAATAGCTCTTGATTTGCCTGTTTTGCTTCAGCCAATTCCCTTTCCGTTCTCTTCAATTTCTCTACCAATTGCTTGATTTTGAAATCTATTCCCGATAATATTGCACTTAAACTACTCATTCTTCTATAAATCAAAAACTATAACATAAACGTTACAAAGTTATTAATATTTTATTTGTTTTCTTATTTTATTTCATCTTCGTCAATCAAAAGTTCCAACTATCTGATTTTCCTTACCTAAAACACGAAAACAAATATATCTATCATCAAACTTTTTATCTGTTTATTTTTGTCGTGTAGCCAGAACTAATCTAGCTTATGTCCCATTCGTTCTTTCTTTGTTCTCAAATATTTTTCGTTATATTTGTTAGGTTCTATCACGATAGGAATTGTTTCTACTATTTCCAAACCATAACCTTCCAAACCATTACGTTTTACAGGATTGTTTGTCATTAGTTTCATTTTACTTACCTTTTGATCTCTCAATATCTGAGCACCAATACCATAGTCGCGTTCATCTGCTTTGAATCCCAACATCAAGTTAGCTTCTACAGTATCGTATCCTTGTTCTTGCAAGTGGTAAGCTCTTAGTTTGTTTATAAGTCCTATACCTCTACCTTCCTGGCTCATATAAACTACTAAACCTTTACCTTCTTTTTCTATTTCTTGCATAGCATAATGTAGCTGATTTCCACAGTCGCATTTACAAGAACCAAATATATCGCCTGTAGCACAAGACGAATGAACTCTTACCAATATAGGTTCGCCTTCTTCCCACTCTCCTTTTTTCAATACCAAGTGAGTAGAATTAGTATCCAACTGAGTATATGCTATTAGTTGGAAATTACCCCATTCTGTTGGCAAAAATACTTCTTGTTCTTTTCTTATCAACGATTCATTAGCCACTCTGTAAGCTATCAAATCTTTGATGGTAATTATCTTTATCTCAAACTTTTTGGCCACCTCTACCAATTGAGGTAAACGAGCCATGGTACCATCATCGTTTATAATCTCGATAAGAGCTCCTGCAGGATATAAACCAGCCAAACGAGCTAAATCTACAGCTGCTTCGGTATGTCCTGCTCTTACCAATACCCCACCATTGCGTGCTCTAAGAGGGTTGATATGTCCAGGACGACCTAAGTCTGTACTTTTAGTATTTGTATCAGCTAATGCTTTGATAGTTGCAGCTCTGTCGTACATAGATACGCCTGTAGTACAGCCATGTCCCAACAAATCGACTGTCACGGTGAAAGGAGTTCCTAATAGCGATGTATTGTCCTTTACTTGCATATCCAAGTCAAGTTCTCTACATCTATTTTCTGTAATGGGTGCACATAATACTCCACGCCCATTCTTCATCATAAAGTTTATCTTCTCAGGAGTAACTTTTTCTGCCGCAATTATAAAATCACCTTCGTTTTCTCTATCTTCGTCGTCTACTACAATTACAAATTTTCCGTCTTTTATATCAGCAATAGCTTCTTCTATAGTGTTTAATTTCAGTTCCATATTAAAAGATTAATATATATATGTTGATATCAATTTAATTTGCAAATATACTATTTTTTTAAGTTTTTGTCTAGTATTATTTTTATTAGTTATTATCTATTCTTTCTACAATGCCGGTACTGTATATGTAAGTCCTAACATGAATTTAAATTTTTGCGATGGATAATTGTTCCAATAAAAATAACGTTGGAATGCCACATTATCAAAAGTAGCAAAAAATGACAATGCCTTATTATGTTTGTATTCTACTTTTAAATCTACTCCATATTTCATTGGAATTTGCTCGTAAACTTGGGTAGTTCCATCAAAATCCATACCCCACATTTTTCCTAAAAGTACAGTATTCAACGATACCAATACTTTATCGCGATAAGCATACGATGCACCCAAATTAACATCGAACGATGGCTTATACAATAAATGTTCGTATACAAAATTATCAAGTGTAGAATAGTGGTAATAATTTCCAGCTACACTTATTTCCGTATTTTCCAATATCGCATTAGTATTAGCAAAACGATATTTAGCATTGGCACCTACTTGTAGCTCGTTATAGTCTGCATATACAGGTTTATACACATTGTGCAACAAGTATTCGGTATCTATCATAAACATAGGAGCATTTTTCAATGTTTTATAAGAAGCACCAAATGCCAAATCTAAGTTATTCATCACTGCAATTTCAGTTTCCAAGAAGTATTTGTTATAGTTGGTGTTTGCTACTTCACAATGAGGAGCCACATATGGATTTTCCATTCTTATATTTTGCCAACTACTTCTATACATATCTCCTATTGCTCCCAAACGTACACTTAGCATTCCTTTTAGGAAGTTTTGATACAATACTATATATGGAGCCATCTTAAATTTGTCAGATGTAGTAACAAACATATTCATACCTGCATTCAAATCAAATCCAAATAGTTTTAGCCCGATATAAGGATGTATTTTAAATATATTTTCTACATCAGCCGAATCGCTCATATTTATATTTCCAACATAAGAATACGGATACAAACTATCAAATTTGTTGCTATACAAATTCCAATCAAATTCTAGTCCCAATATCTCTTTATCGTTACCACCAAACCATGCAAAAGCATAACGTATACCACCATTAAAATTTACATTCAACTCGTTTGAGCCATAATGGTCGGATAGGTTATAGAAACCTAATTGTGTAGCATAAAATAACTTTTCTATATTAGTATTGGTAGTTCCAAAGTTCACCTTGGCTCCTACATAGTTGTAGTGTTGCGAATAGTCGCTCTTCTCCATATCATCGCGAGTGATGGCAGGATATATTGTATTCAATACTGAATCGGTAAATCCATAATACAAATTATAATCGTGATTGTAGAATACATTTGCCGACAATACTTTATTTTCCCAAATATACTTTCCAAACAAATCTATACCTGTATTAGAAAACCAATTAGAACCATAGTCTTCCAACGACCACCATGAAGAGTTGTGAAACAATCGTGCTGAATAGTTCCAAGCTTTATTGCGAGTAGAATTGAAATAAATATCAGCCATAGGAGTAAGATAATTACCCAATCCTAATTTGACATAGCTCTTATATAATTTAGCCATTGGTTCACCTACCAATCTTGCAGCTTGTATTTCTTGAGGCGAGAACAACGAATAAATTCTCTGTGGATTTATATCGTAATGAAAATTAGGCATCATATTTGTAGTGTCGGTTATCTTAGGACGATAATTTATCTTTTCCGACTTTTGCAATACCGGTTGGTATCCGCTAATAACCACTACTTTTTCGTTGTATGCTTCCTCTTCGTTTTGTGCCATCACTACCGATGTACATAGCAACAAAAAGATTAAAGAAATACTTTTGCTCAACTTATATATTTTGTGTCTTGTATTCATAGTATTTTGTGTTTTAATCTTAATTTTCATATTCAACTACTCTGCTTTACTATCTTCAGATGTAGGCATTCCAATATTTATCTCATTGTCTTTTTCCTGCATCTCTTGCAATTGACGTTCTCTTTCTTCTCTTACTTTATTTTCTTCGGCTACAATATTATCATATTTTTGTTGTGCCTCATTTACCAATTCTTCACCATCGTAGTTCTCTATAATACTTTGCAATGTTTGTTTTGCTTGTAGCTTGTTTCCTGCTGCATAATATATATCAGCCCACAAAATAAATGATTTTGCCAACCAATAGTCGCTTACAGGTGTTGCTGTTATTGTAAGTATTATTTGTTCTGCTTCACGCATACTGCCTCTCAAATAGCATGCTTCAGCTTCTCTATAGTATGCTTCGCCTGAATATGCACCATTCGCCGATTGTTTCAAAGGTTCAAATGCCAAACGAGAAGCAGTGGTATCGCCCATTTTGTAGTACGATATTGCTATCATATAATTGGCTTCTTCTTTCAAATCAGCAGTAAGTTTATCGTTGCTCAACAAGCTCGAAGCACTTTCTATTGTAGATGGATAGTTTTCCAACAAATAACATGTTCTCATTATACCTACACTTGCCTGCAATACATTAGCATCTATTTCCGATGTTTCGGCTAGCTTGGTAAAGTATTCGTTAGATTTTTTATAGTTCTTTATATTGTAAGCTATATTGGCAACATTAAGAAGTGCTATTTCTGTGTACTGCGATTTTGGCTGTTTGGCAACATATTCATAATATGGTAATGCTTTCCACATAGAACCTGAACGCAACTGACAGTCGGCCAAATAGTAATTAGCTGTAAGTGTAAACAAGCCATTTGGAAATTTAGATAAATAATTCTCAAACGATGGTATTGCTGTTTGACAATCACCTTCCATATAGCGAGATTCTGCTGCATAGAATGTAATAGAATCTTGCTCTACTGTCGATATAGAAAGTTTTGTATTTTCTTTCACATAATTAAAATATTCGTCCACTCTATTTTGAGCCACATATACATTTTTTATAGTAAGCAATGCATCGCGAGCTTCGGCTGTACCCGGATAGTTTTTCAACACCTTATCCAAAGCCACCAACGATTCTGCTTCGTTGCCAAGATTATAGTTTATTATACCTATCTTCAACAACGCTTCTTTAGAGTAAGAACTTTTGGGATATTTAGTAATAAATATATTGTAAAACTTCAATGCCATTTCTTCATCGTCGTTTAGCAAAAAGGTATTGGCTATCTCAAAATTAGAAACCAACACATATTTAGAGTTAGGAAAACGCGACATCAATAAATTCAAACAATCTATTTTTTCTTGATATCTACACAATGCTCCATACGACAATGCTTTTTGATACATTGCATAATCGGCATCTGTTGCATTGGCTTTTATTACTTTGTCGTAATATACTATAGCATCTTTGAAGCTCTTCTGAACAAAATAATTATCGGCAATACGATTTGTAGCATCATCTATATGCTTTTTATCCCTATCGTGTTGACTTGCTACTATAAAATTAGAAAAAGCATTTACCGATTGTTTGTATTTCTTCAACTTCAAGGTAGTGTAACCCAAAGTATATAAAGCTTGTCTGTAATAGTCGGTATTGTTACCATCATTCAATATTAGAAAACGTTCCAAATCATCGAAAGCAGCATCCAATCTACCCATTTGATATCTTGTTTCACCCCTTAGGTAGTAGGCTTGTGCCGAAGATACTTGCGAAGCATTTACCTCTATAGCTTTAGTGAAAAGAGTTACAGCTTGGTCATACTTCTTTTCGTTGTACAATTCTATACCTCTATTAATAGCTATACGTTGGTATGCCTCATTTATTTTAGGACTACGCTCCGACAAACTTTCTATAAGTGTAAGAGCACTTTTATAGTTACGCACAGAAAAATACAAACTTGTAAGTATCTCGTTTATCTCGTTTCTGCGAGGTGTTTTAGGATAAAGTTTCAAATAGTTTTGAAACGATTTTATTGATTCGTTGTAAGGATTGTTTCCTATTTCGCAAGATATCTTTGCATAATTATATAGTGCATCTTCTTTTATGGCTGCATTATGATTCATACTAGATGCTTGCAAAAACATAGCACGAGCTTTTTCTTTGTTGTGCAATTTCAAATAAATATCTCCCAAATGATACATAGCATTTTGTGCTATACTATCGTTCATCGATGTATATTTTTCGAAATAAGGTACTGCTTCTTCGTATTCGTTTAGTTTATAGTGGCAATAACCTGTTTGATAGTCATTGTTTTGAGGTATTATCTTGTTGGCTCTTGTGTAGTGTTCTAAAGCTTTACGATAATCGCCAAGTTTATAATGTACCTCTCCTACCATTTGTTCTATCTCGGCTTTTCTAGTATCGGTAGACTTTTCTATCAAGGTTTCAGATATAGCTATAAGTTCTTGATCTCTATCCAAATAAAAATATATCTGAGCTATGTAGTAAGGCACTATACCTGCAAACTTTTTGTCGGACATCAATTGCTGAAACTTTGCCAAAGCCAACTCATACTCTCCTTCTACATATTGTGTATGTGCATAATAATATAATGCAGAATTGGCATAGCGAGAATCGGTAGTCATAACACGAGAGAAATACTCTTTGGCTTTCTTTGTATTTCCATTCAAGAACAAGCTGTAACCGAACTTAAATTCATATTCCAACTGCATATCAGCATCCATCTGCGACACTTCCACCTTACGATATTCAGTCAATGCTTGCTGATAGTTTTTTCTTTCGTAATAGCAGTTTCCCAAATAAAACTGAGCCATGCTTATCAACGAACTTTGAGGATAGTTGCGTATAAACTGAGTTAGTTTATACTCGGCATCATTGTTCGATAACAACTGTGCACAAACAGCATCGTAATAGTAGGCATTTACCAAATAATTATCATTGGTATTGGTCTCTTTTTTATTCAAAAAAGTTTTAAATGCCTTTTGTGCCGAAGCATATTTGCTTTTTTCGAATAGCTCTACAGCTCTATTATACTCATTAATGCGTTTTTCCGACTCGTTTTTTTGAGCCTTCAATGTGTAAGTACAACACATTACGCATATCACAATTATCAGATATTTAGTTTTTTGCATAGTGTCTATATATTTTCTTCCAATTTGCTAAGTTACTCACATTTAAACAAATTTTCGCATCCCTATCTTATTAGTTATTAACAGCGTCGTTTTCATATATTTTTTTAGACGTTTCCTCTAATTACCCTATTCATCAACCAAAGTATTCTCCACAAAGAAAAAAGGATTTAATTTTTCCTCAAAAATATTTCTGTCGCACAAATAGCATCTATACCCAAAAGCAGTTTTTTTTGACAATAGGGTATTGGCACAACGACGGTATAGTATCATCATGCTCACAATAGGGTATAAAATACAGCCTTATTTCTTGCAATTAAGTTTACGCAACTGAAGGTCTATTTTGGATAACAATATCATTATAGCACCACCAAGTATTCCAAACAATATAATGCACAAACCAATAATAATTCCATAATTGATAGGCAACATTATCAATGAAAATCCTATCACAAAACATAGAATAATAAACACTATACCAAAAGCATACCAACCACTTATAGATAGTACGTGCTTCACCGGCTCATCGTTCAGCGTAGCATATTTCAGCAGTTTGAAGTATTCTTCGTCTGTTATTTCTATATCTTCGCAGCGATAACGTTTCCCTTTTGCATAGTCGATATATGGATATTCGCAACCCTTTTCTATATCCTCGTCTTGGTAAACTCCGGAAATCTCCAAGTCTTTCAGTAGTTTTTTCTTAGACTTTTCCAACTTACCGCCAATATATTCTTCTACCTTGGGATTCACAATCTATCTCAATCTTTTAATCACAAGACAAACATCAAGTTATCAATACAACAAAAGTACAGTACCTGTTTTTACATGACGTTCGCACAATCCTTCTTCGTGGTAATATATAGCATAGGTATAAGTACCTTGTGGACAATATTCTCCTTTGTATTTTCCGTTCCACGATTCTGTGTTGTTTGGCGAACTGAACATTAAACCTCCTGAGCGATTATAGATATATACCTCGTCGATAATCATCGTCTTTGTATGTACTATTTGGAAAGTATTGTTTATATCCGCTTTGGGCGTTATGCAGTTTGCCACAAACAAATTAGGCTCGACATATACCCTCAAAAACAGATATATAATACTGTCGCAACCAAAATCTGTAGACAAATACTGCACATATTCCCCTTCCTCCGATTCATCAAAACCATGACCGATATAAGACTCGCTAGAACTTATTGTTGCATATATAGTATCGCAAGACGGATTATGCACCTTCAAGTCTAATGTTACAATACTATCGCATCCATATTTTGTTTTTAAGTATTGCGTAATTATAGTTGCTTCGGTTTCATAAAAACCATTTTGGTCGTAGGATTCCCCCTCGCATATATGAGCAAAGATAGTATCGTCGTATTTCGGATTTACGGTAAGATTCAAACGTACTATACTATCACATCCTTCTATTGTTTGCAGTGTATCAACATATATACCTGTTTCGTATTCAAAAAATCCATTCTCTGTATATACTTCAGATTGGCACATAGTAACTGTTATCGTTGTATCGTAGGTAGGGTTTATTGTCACTGTAGTTTGCAGTATCGTATCCAAAACACTAACTCCATTTTTCAACTTCCAAATGGTACAATAAATAGGATAAGTACCCAAACCATTATAGCTATGAGTGATAGGATAACCATTACCTGCAGTACCATCGCCAAAATCCCAAATAACATTTGTAGGAATGTAATCTATATCAAGATCGAATATAAAGTCTGAATTGGCATTGCTACATATTTTTAATCCATCCGGATAATCTGACACATATTCTTCATTCACCAAAAGTTGAGGAGGCATCTCCACAACCTTAAACCCGGTAGAATAGGCATAACTCTCTGCATTAGATAATCCGTAAACATGCGCTATAAAACCACTACCTTCAACCGTAGAAATACTCTTAAGCACATGCGTTCCACGGTCTACCCCTATTCTTGCATACGAGAAATTAGGATTTGATGGAACGGCAACAAATTGCGACGATATATCATTATCATCCAGCCGCATATAAGAAACATTATTGGTATTTGTAACGATATTTACAAAGTGATACTCCGAATATCTTGTAGCAAACGTAACATCCTTTATTTTCTGTTCTATCGGAACCATAAGCACCATAGAAGGGTCGCCATTTTCTCCGGCGTAATCTCGACCGGTAAGATACAAATAAACACTTGCAGGCTTCGAGGTTTCGAGATAAACAGCAGGCGTATTGCTATTTATTTCAAATTCGTAAGTTTGATACGCATCTATAACAGCCAATATTTGACCATCCTTCTTAATCCTACAATTATCTTTAGAAGCAGTGATACGCACCCTGTCTTTGGTCCGCATTTTGGAATTCGTTATCATAAACCTTCGCCCCCAATATGATGTAGGTATCATCTGTTCATACAAATGATCTCCTGCTCCATGGCTGCTTGGAATATTTACAACAGAGTTTCCGGCAAATACAGCAATCTTTTTATTATCATTTGCCGATATCGTAGTGCCGGAAAAATCAATAGTATCATTATCGCCTGAACGCACCTGATAACATTCGCCGGCATTCAATGTTATAGAAAACAAAGAATCGGCATTATTGCCAAGCGAATTTCCTGATAACTTTATATTTACCGTTGTACTATCTTCCGTTCCCACTATCGAAAATTCCGACCTATTGGCATATGTTTGTAGAATATAATAAGATCCCAACGACGATGTTGGCAAAACCTTGCCCACCCCCATAGTGGCAGGAACATAATTACTAACATACAACGATATGGTATCAGTAGTTACAATATGCCAACAATTTCTTAGTATACAATCCGAAGCAGTACCATTAAAAGCATTGTTTTGAATTTCTATAGTAGTAAAAGTACCGGGATCAACATTAAAATACTCAGGCCAACCTACATAAGGATTTGTTATATAGCCCGTACAAGAGGTATTTCCTGTAGCAACAAGAGTTAAACCATTCGGATATACCCCGTAATTTGGCAAAAACGCCACCCAAAAGTCTGTCCCTACCGTACTTTGTGCATTCAAATTGCCATGCAAAAGCAAACTAAGAACGACTGCAACAAATATTTTATAGAACTTATTCCTTATCATAAACTGTCTAATTTTGAGGCGTTTCAAAAATAACTTTATATCTTATAGTTTAGCAAACACAAAATATAAGTTTTACTTTTTGCCATAAATTCGTTCTGCAAAGATATGCAATTTACCACAAAGATACAAGAATACATTGTCTATTTTTTATTATCACAACAAATATATCTGATATACAGCAGTTTCAGGATAAAATAGTTTCGCTAAAAGATAGCTTTTCTATGTCTTTTTATGGAAATATTAATCTCTGTGTTAAGGTTTTTTGAACATAATATTAAGGCAAAAAATAACCTATATATGTTATTCAATTATCCTATATATGTTATTGGATTATCCTATATATGTTATTTGCGTAACTAATAGATAGATATTTTCAAGGCTGAAATATCGGAGTTTTTGAGAAAGGATAAATGTTAAAGAAAATTTTTAAATGTTAAACACAAGGCAAAACTACCATACTTCGGTGGCGTAAATGCCATAGTTTTGGGTGCTAAGTATGGAAGTTTTTACCCAAAACTACCATACTTTCATCGCGAGAACACCCGGGTTTCATCACGTTGGCAGTAGGGTTTCGTCGGGAGAGTGGTATATTGCCATCAGGATAGCGGTATATTTTTATCGTCTGAGCATTTTTCAGAGAAAGTGCAGAAAATAATATTCATTGGTAATCAAGCGTTTAATTTTCTAAAGGCTTCATAGCTTGACTGTACGTATTGCAGCACGTTTTCTTGGAAAAATACGCCATTTTTCGTGTTAAATCAGCCGCTGTTAAAATATGAGAATTTTACTAATGCGTTAACAAGAAAAAGAACATTTATAAGCAGCAAAAAAAAGAATATTTCCTTCAAATTATATAGCCAAACAACAGCAATCCAACACAAACAACACTATATTTTCCCCACTGCAGCAAAGATATTTGTCGTTGTGATTTTTTTTTCGTACTTTTGCAAAACAATATATTGTAGAAATCAGTATGGAAGCGATGATATTTGCAGCAGGTTTAGGCACACGTTTGCAACCTCTTACCAACAACAAACCCAAAGCCCTTGTCGAAGTGGCAGGCAAGCCACTGTTAGAGCATTGTATCGAAAAACTAATACAAAGCCACTGCACAAAAATTGTAGTAAACATTCACCACTTTGGCGAACAGATAATAGATTTTTTGGGCAGCAAAAAGTTTGATGTAGAGATAATAATATCCGACGAACGCAATCTGCTACTGGATACCGGTGGGGGACTAAAGAACGCTGCAAAAGCCTTTAGTGGGAAAAAACCTGTTCTTGTTCACAATGTAGATGTTTTTTCCAACATCGACCTACAACAGCTCTACAACATTCATCAGCATGGCAATGCGTTAGCTACGTTGGCAGTAGCCTCACGCAACACATCGAGGTATCTGCTTTTCGACAAGAAGGACAACTTAGTTGGCTGGAAAAATCAAAAAACCGGCGAAACCCTTTGGGCAAATCCTATTGCAGAACATTCGGCTGTACCATTGGCCTTTAGTGGCATACACGTTGTAAGCCCCGAAATATTCGAACTTTTGCCGGACATTGGCCCCTACCCTATTGTTCCTCAGTATGTACATTTGGCAACCAACCATACCATAAAAGCATTCGAACACACTGCCGAACAATGGATAGATGTGGGCAAACCCGACACTATAACACTGGCACAAGAATTTATAGAAAAACATATCGACAAACAATAACCAACTAATTATGAATACATTTTTGAAATACACAGCCGAAAAAATCATTGCAGAATGTGGCAATAATTTAGGCAACACCATAATCGTATTTCCAAACCAACGCCCAATTGTTTTTCTGAAAGAAGAAATAAAACAATTGGTAGACAAAACTATTTTCATGCCACAAATGATGTCGATAGACAATTTTGTAGGCCAACTTTCGGAACTTGAAATAGTATCGAGCAACGCTTTTATCTTCTTCGATTTGTACAAGATACACCTAGAAATGAAGAACAACAAATATCAAAGATTCGAAGAGTTTATGCCGTTTGCCGATATGCTGATAAACGATTTTTCGGAAGTAGACTCGTACCTTGTAAATGCCGAAGACCTTTTTTCTAACATATACGATCTGAAAGAGATAGGAGAATGGGATATTTCCGGAGAGAACACGTTGGCCGGAAAACAGAGCGACTATTTGAAGTTTTACAAGTCGCTATACAGCTACTACACCCGTTTTAGAGACACCCTTGCCAAACAAGGAAAAGCCTACTACGGTATGGCGTACCGCAAAGTGGCAGAAAACTTTGATGAATACATTCCTCAGTTTGAGGGAAAGAAAATATACTTTGTAGGTTTCAACGCCCTAAACGAGTGCGAAAGAAAAATAATACGTCCGCTGATAAACAACGGTATAGCCACTATGATAACCGATGGCGACGACTATTATTTTAAAAACGAAACACAAGAAGCAGGCAAGTTTTTGCGATTGTTGCTCAACGATGGCTTTTGCGAAACAGAAAGTTATGGCACATACTTTGGCAAAGAGAAAAAGAAAATAACCATTGTAGACTGTCCGGAAAACATAGTGCAAGCAAAAGTAGCCGGAGAACTGCTAAGCAACCTAAACAACTTTGACAGCACAGCTGTAGTACTTGCCGACGAAACAATGCTGATACCGGTATTGAACTCGCTGCCCGAAAACATCGATGCAGCCAATGTTACCATGGAATTTCCATATACATACACCATTCTACACAACTTGGTATCGGATATCTTTGCCCTACATACAAACAAGAAAAACGACAGCTACTACTTTAAAGATATTATCAATGTGGTGTCTAACGTATTTATACAACACATTATAGACAACCCCGAAAGTATAAAAAATATTCGCAACAGCATAAGCAAAGAAAACAATTTATATGTGTCGTATGCCGGAATAGCAAAAGCGAATAAAGATTTAGAGAAAATAAAATTTCTATTTTCGGACGAGGCTGCCAACGTAAAAGTATTCCTCGACACATTGGAACAACTTGTAAAATCGATATCTCAACTAGATATATTAAAGGCCGACATGTATGTAAAAGAACGCGTATCGCTTTTAGCATTTGCCGATATAATACGAGAACTGAAAAGAATTGCCAACGAAACGGCCATAGATGGAAAAGAATTGTTGCTATCCGACATGCAACGAATATATACCAAGATGCTGAAATTGTGCCGAATCTCGTTCAAAGGAGAGCCCCTACGAAACTTGCAGATACTGGGTATGCTGGAAACACGCAGCCTGGATTTTGAAAACATTATATTACTATCGGCCAACGAAAGCAGACTGCCACAAGGCAAAAGCTCCAAGTCGCTTATACCATTGCAGCTGAAAGTACATGCCGGTATGCGTACCTACAGAGAAAACGACTCTATATTTGCCTACTACTTTTACCGACTTTTGCAACGTTGCAAAAATATATGGCTTGTATACAACTCTGACAGCAATGGCGACGGTAAAGGAGAAGCCAGCCGTTTTCTATTTCAGATACAAAAAGAACTTGCCGAAAAGTACCGCGAAACTATAGAAATAGAAAATAAAGTAGTGTCTGTAAAAAACAACAACAATACCGATACCCCTATCGACTCGGACGCCGGTATACCTAAAAGCGAAGTGGTAATGCAACGACTAAAAGATATTGCAAGCCATAAAAAAGGATTCTCTCCGTCGGCACTATCTGTATACATCAAGTGCCCAACAAGGTACTATTTTGAAAAAGTGTTGGGCATAAACGAAGAGAAAGACCCTACCGAAGACATCGATGCTTCGGAATTAGGAACAGTGGTACACAATATTTTGGAAGCCGTATTTGACCCTAAACATAATCAGGAATACGAAAAAGGCTATTTAAAACTATCGGTACTAAAAAGACATCTGGAAAGCATAGACAGCAAAATAGAAGCAGCAATAAATGCTGTAAATCCCGGCATGAGCGAAACAGGAAAAGGATTTTTGTTTCGCAACTTGGTCAAAGAACAAACTACACATTTTATTTCCAAACAAATAAAACAAGTGGAAGCCTTGCAAAAAGAAGGCAAAGGCATAATGATAAAAGGAGTGGAAGAAGAATATGTGTTGCCAATATTAGATGATATACATATTACAGGCAAGATAGACCGCATAGACTTTGTTGGCGAGCAATTGCGAATAATAGACTACAAAACAGGGATAGTAGCAAAAGATGACATTTCGAGATCCACCAGTAAAGGAAGAGAAAACGAAAAAGAAAAATGGTTCCAACTAATGACTTACGCCTGGCTATACTGGAAAAAAAGCAATAAAAGCATTGTAGATTTTAAAGCAGGTATATATCCATTGGGTAACACTTCGTCGGATTTGTTGGAATTAAAAAACGGTAAAGAAACTATACTTACCGAAGAAATCCTTAGCGAATTTGAAGAGTCGTTGGCAAATATCGTGGGCGAAATTATGAACCCCGACGAACCTTTCAAAGCCAAACCAAACAACGGCGCATGCAGATATTGCAGATTTAAACAATGTTGCAACGCCCAAAAATAAAATAAATAGTATTGCAAAATGTATAAAAATTATGTACCTTTGCAAACATATTACATCGTTTATTGTAATACATACAATACTGTTAATATGAACAATATAAAATTGAAAGATGAAAACTAAAACTATAAAATTGTTAGTGGTAGGAATCTTGTGCTTGTGCAGCCTAGGCAAAGCCATAGCACAAACCAACACCGAAACAAAAACATCGTGGTGGAAAAACAAAATAGCAGTAGGCGGAAACTTTGCTTTCAACGTAGGCAATCGCACAGGTATAGTAGAAGTGTCGCCCTCTTTCAGCCTACGACTAACACAGAAATTCGTAACATCGCTAGATGTGCTATGCCAATATTCGTGGGACAACAAGTATAGCATATCCAATTTCAGCTATGGTTTTGGTCTTTCGGCTCGCTATACCATTATCGACAATATGTATGTTTATGCACAATACACTTACAATCCATATATAGTAATAGACAATCTTAGCGAAAACACTAGCAAAGGACTACACACCGGACTTTGGATAGGTGCAGGATATACCAAACGGATAAGTACTAATGTTACTGTATATTCGGGAATAATTTACAATGTATTGGCAGGTCCCAATGCCGACGACAACCCACGTATAAGTGGAGGAATATCGTATCAATTATAGAAAAGCAAATTTATTTTATGGCAACAATACTACTGATAGAAACAGCAACACCAATCTGCTCGACAGCGATATCGCAAAACGGAAAGATAGTGGCAATAAAAGAAACTTCCGAAGCCAATGCACACTCGGCTAAATTGTCGGTGCTTATAAACGAGCTTCTTGCCGAAGCTAATATTGCCTACCCTGCCCTAGATGCAGTATGTGTAAGCAGTGGTCCCGGCTCATATACCGGACTTCGTATAGGTGTATCTACAGCCAAAGGGTTGTGCTATGCTTTGGAAAAACCCCTGATAGCAATAGAAACACTACAAAGTATGGCTTTAGGCTATTTGCAAAGCCACCCCGGCTTCTCCAACTACATCTGCCCCATGATTGACGCAAGACGTATGGAGGTATACGCAGCTATATTCGACAACAATGGAAAATATATTCGCAACACCAATGCCGACATAGTAGAAGAAACCACATACGACACATGGCTGACCGAAAACAAGATTTGTTTCATTGGCGATGGTGCAGAAAAAACTCGTCCTATTATAGGGCACAAAACAAACGTTATATTCGACACCGATTTCAAACTATCGGCAAAAGGAATGGCACAAATGGCTGAAGAACGCTACAACAACCAACAATTCGAAGACATAGCATACTTTGAACCATTCTATTTGAAAGACTTTGTAGCAGCAAAACCTTCTGTAAAAGGATTAAAAATGTAATATCATTCCAACGTATATACCGGGAATACAAATCCCCCAAAATAAAAAACGCGGCTACATAGTAATATGCAACCGCGTTTAATCTTATGAAAAAATTATTATTTAACTTCGATTAGGTAATAGTTCTTCTTACCTTTTTGAACCAATATTATCGAATCTGAAAGCAAATCTTTTTCCGACACTTGATAAGCATCTGTTATCTTTGCTTTATTCAACGATATTGAATTTTCTTTCAAAGCACGTTTCACTTCCCCTTTCGATGCAAACATATTTGTTTCCGAAGCAGTAAGTTCTACTATATTAACCCCCTCTCCTTTCAACAAATCTCTACTAATCTCGAAAGTAGGTACACCTTCAAACACTGACTTCAAAGTGTCTTTATCCAACTGTTGAAGCATTTCAGTTGTTCCTTTTCCGAACAATATTTCAGATGCAGCAACAGCAGCTTCATATTCTTTTTCCGAGTGTACTCGTATTGTTATATCTTTTGCCAAGGCCTTTTGCAATATACGCAAATGTGGAGCAGCCTTATGTTCTTCTTCCAAACGTTCTATCTCTTCTTTTGGCAAAAGAGTAAATATTCTTATATATCTTGCTGTATCCTCGTCGGAACAATTCAACCAAAACTGATAGAATTTGTATGGCGATGTTTTTTGAGGATCTAACCATACATTGCCACCTTCTGTTTTTCCGAACTTAGTTCCATCGGCTTTTGTTATAAGAGGACATGTAAGAGCAAAAGCTTCGCCACCTTCCATTCTTCTTATCAATTCTGTACCTGTAGTTATATTTCCCCATTGATCAGAACCACCCATCTGCAATCTACATCCTTTCGATCTGTACAAGGTCAAGAAGTCATATCCTTGCAACAATTGGTATGTAAACTCTGTAAAAGAAATACCTGTTTCCATACGTTTCTTCACAGAATCTTTTGCCATCATATAGTTAACTGTTATATGTTTACCAACATCTCGAATGAAATCTAAAAATAAATAATCTTTCATCCAATCATAGTTATTCAATATCTCAGCAGCATTAGCATCTTTTTCATCAAAAGATAAGAACTTTTCCAATTGTTTTTTTATACAATCTACATTATGTTGAATTTCTTCAACAGTCAGTAGTTTACGTTCTGCAGCTTTAAAAGAAGGGTCACCTATCATCCCTGTTGCACCACCTACCACAGCCAATGGCTTATGACCGGCCATTTGCAGATGTTTCAACATCATAATACTTACTAAGTGACCTATATGCAACGAGTCGGCAGTTGGGTCTATTCCAACGTATGCAGTAGTCATTTCTTTGTTAAGTTGTTCTTCTGCACCAGGCATAATATCGTGAATCATACCTCTCCAACGCAACTCTTCAACAAAATTTATTCTCATAGTTTAATATTTATTCATTTAAAAAAAGAGGGTCATTTGCTAAAATGACCCTCTAACGGAAATATTTAAAAATATCTATTTTACAACTAGTTTAGAAGTCATCATTTGAGATTCTGTAACTACATTTATTAAATAAACACCTTTTTGTAATTTGTTACAGTTTATAGTTTCTACATGAACTCCTTCAGTCAAATTCAATGATTTTGTGTAAACCATTTTACCCGACATATCAAATACTCTGATCGAAGCATTTGTTGCTTGAGCAACTTCTAATTCTATGTTTGTATAAGAAGCAGCTGGGTTAGGATAAATTCTAACATCGTTAATGTTTTCAGCTACAACTTCTTCAATACCAATTTCGTTAGCATTATCAGTTACATAAGTTTTGTCAACATAAATACCTCTACCGTATGTTGCAAAATAAATTGCATTAGGATATTTAGTTTTTCCAAAACGATATTCAGTAGAGTTTGTTCCTGTGTAATATGTAGCTCTCTTGAATTTCAAATCAGCAGTTTGTTGTTTAATAAACGATACTGTTACACCCTTCAAACCATAGAACGATTCTGTAGCCGAGAAGTTATCCATTTTATAGATACCATCAGAAGTACCTAAGAATATAGCATCGCTAGTTTTTTCTATCAAAGAGTAGTAAAGTTCTACATTAGCAATTGTTTTGCTGCTTACTACAGGCTGATCAGCAGTTGCAGCATTTTCTATGTAGTAAAGGTTATCACCTTCAGTTTCGCCTTTAAGAGTTACTAATACGTTTCCTGTTTGAGAAGATACAGAAATCGAAGATACTCTACCAGCAGCAACAGTTAATACTGTATCAATAACAGTTTCTTGGTTAGGACCATTTGGAGTGAATATACCACTTACGGTAGGATCAACAGTTGCAAGATTACGTACACGAACAACGATAGAACCTCCATCAGGAGTTGTAGCACCTGCAAATAAGCAATCACCATTATCAGTTATAGCCAAAGCTCTAACTACAGATTGTCTCAAGTTAGCTACTTCAAGCCAATTGATACCGGTAGCAGCATCGTTTCCACCGACTTTTCTAAAGTCTGTTGCATTAGAAGTCATGAATACTTTGCTGAAATATTCTCCAGAATATTGTTGTTGAACTGCAGTTACAAATAATCTACTTTGATATGGATTTTTTATACTTCCTTGTATACCACCGGTTGCTGGAACTATCACAGCTTCGCTGAATGTATATTCGATAGGATAATCAGTGTGAGCTTGGTCGCGTAGTTTCACAACGTCACCGGCCATTATTTCAAATCCTGCATAAGCTACTGTATCAATAGTATCACGACGAACAACGAATGGAGGAATTAAATTGAAAGTATAAGTATCAGCTATCAAAGAATCGTTAAGATTTTCCCATAAAATCATTGCAGGATTGTAAGTACTTGTAGTGAATAAAGTAGAATTAAAGTTCGAACCTGTAGTCCAAGTTTGAGTATTTGTAGAATTGAAATAATCAGAAGTTGCTCTACCATAGTTTGCACCTTCAGAACCTACAAATAAAACTTCTTTTTCTGTTGGAGCCACTTGATGAATCATAGAAGCAGCGCCCCAGCTACCATCACCTTGCCACATGCTTTCTGCAGAATGGTTAACAGAATCTTCCATCGGAATTGTTATATCAGAATCTTCTCTAGATTTGATGTAAGGCATAGCATGTCCGATAGCACCACCAAATACAGAACCATCATTAGCAACTGCTACAGATACAAATTGAGTAGTAGTTAAACCTTTGTTCAATTCAGAATATCCAATACTTGATGCACCAACGATAGCTATACCATCATAAATTTCACCATATTTGAAAATACCACCATCAGTAGCAATATAGTAAACAGAATCATTCAAAAATTCTATTGCATGAATATTTTCATGTACATAGAAAGCAGAAGGACGTCCCATTGTTGAATAAGTAGATTGAGACCAAGTATAAATTGATGTTCCTTCAAGACCTTCAGCAACCCAAATATCAGAACCACCTAAATAAAGTTTTCTAGGATCTGTAGGACTTACTTCTAATGTATTGCTATACCAACCATTGTAAGTTCTGAATAATGTTACTGTAGATGTAGATATTTTAGTCCATTCGCAGAACAATACATCTACTGCTTCAGCATCTGCTATTTCTAATGTGGTATCAACCATTGCTTCATTTGTCATATAAACACCTTCCAACAAACCTTCTTCGTCAGCAACAGTCATATATATATAAGAACTATCAGAAGGAGCAACAGCTATTTCTATACGGCTTGCAGTTGCAGATGCACTTGTATATACTTCTTTAAAATCTACACTAGATTCGCAATTTCTAACTGCATAAACTTTAGCTCCAACTGTGAAATACAAAGTGTTTCCTGAAATTTCAAGACCCTGAACTTTACCTCCATCAAATATAACAGTAGATGCCAAAGTAGCAAAATTAATTCTCATTAAACCACCATTTGTTGCAACAAATACGCTATTGTCGCTAGCAACCATTTTGTTTGCATAATTCCAGCCTTCGCTTAATTCAGCTTCTATTGCTACAAAAGTGTTGTTTTCAGGATTATAAACATAATAACCCTTTCCTTCAGGAATAATCAATCCTTTTGAATCTAAATCAGAAATAGATAAACCTTCACCTGTTCCGATTACTAGATTACCGTTAGGAATTTGAACCATACAACTGATTGGAAGGACTTCTTCTACACCATTTGCATTGATATAAGGAATAGATGTCCAAGTTTTTCCACCGTTTTCTGATTTAAACAAACCACCGGCAACACCTGCAGTGTACAACACTACGTCATCGCCTTGAGCTAATTTGTCAATAACAACGGTACGTGAACGTCCTGCCAAATTATCAGGACCCAAAAATTTTAATCCTTGGTCAGGATCTTGAGCACTTACAGCGTATGTTCCAAACATTAAAATCGCTGCAATAATACCGAAAAGTATTTTTCTTTTTTTCATAAGATGTTTATTATTAATTAGATATTATTTTTATTCCATTTTAAACTAAAAAGCAAAGATAATCATTTTTTTTGGATTAGTATATATTTTTTTTCTTACTTGCTTTGTTATTACAAAATATTACTCTTTATTTATTCTCAAAATTCTACATATATTACTAATTCATAGAGCATTGCAGAAGACATGCTTAATCTTTTTTAACATCGAATATTACAAAAATATTTTTTTCGTCCATAACTTGAAAAAAATATGTACATTTGCAAAAAAATATTCGCTGAAAAATGAAAAAATATATCTCTATTATCATTTTGACAATAAGTTTATTGCCTATTTGCCTACGGGCTCAAGACAGCATTTTCGCTCGCAATATAATAAAAAATCTTTCTTCGCCGGAAATGTATGGCCGTGGATATAGCTACGGAGGCGACAGCATAGCCGCAAATTTTATCAAAAACAAATGTAAAGAAATCGGACTTCTTCCTCTTTCCGACGACTACTACCAACGTCTACAATTCAAATCTTATAAAATGGAAGGTGATTGTTCGATAAACATAGACTCAATAGTACTTAAGCCCGGTGAAGACTTTTACATCAAAAACTTTTCATCTTCGGTAAACAGTAAGAATATCCCCATTATATATACTACTGTAAAAAATGCCTCTAACACCAAGAAACTTTCCAAGTTCTTGAAGAAAAACGAAAAATCTATAGCACAAAGTATTGTTTGCATAGAAACGACAAACGAACTCTCGGACGAAGAGAAAACATTTCTACAAAACCTAAACAAAAGAAATCCTTTTGGCTCTGTTGGAATAATCATTGGCGGGGAACAACTACCGATGGCATCTGTAAGCACCAGACCCAGTAAATGCGATTATGCCATAATACACATAAAAGACAACTATCTTGCAAGCAAACCGCAACATATATCTATATCGTTCGACAACCAAGCAATACGCCACAACAGTCAGAATGTGTGTGCATACATAAAAGGCAGCGAAGTAGCAGATAGCTTTATAGTGTTTAGTGCCCACTACGATCATTTGGGAACTATCGGCAATAAGGCCTACTACCCCGGAGCTCACGACAATGCCAGCGGTGTGGCTGCTCTTTTAGATATAGCTACTTACTTTTCAAAAAATCAGCCTAAATACTCGGTGGTATTCCTTTTCTTCTGCGGAGAAGAAGTAGGCTTGATAGGCTCTAAATATTTTGTCAACCATCCTCTTATAAGTCTAAACAAAATCAAAACTCTTATTAATCTGGATATGTTTTGCGGTGGCGACGAGGGTATCATGATTGTAAATGCAAAGGCCGACGAAACACAACCTATATGCAAAGCTCTTTGCAACATAAATGATACACACAAATATATTTCACAAATCAAGACACGCCCCAATGCCGCCAATAGCGACCACTACTTTTTCTCTACTCATTGTCCTGCCATATTTATATATACGATGGGAGGAAAATATGGAGGCTACCACGACATACACGACACCTGTGAAAGCTGTGGTCTTGAAAACTACGAGAATATCATCAAACTGGTAATAGAAGGAATAAAATCACTTTAACACCTAACAATAAACATTATGAATAACGAAAAATTCTCTTTCAAAAAAAGAATCAAAAGTTTCAAATATGCTTTTGACGGACTGAAGGTGTTGTTTAGAGAAGAACACAACTCGTGGATACATGCCACCGCAACAATATGCGTAATAGCAGCCGGATTTCTGTTTCGCATATCTATGTTTGAATGGATAGCCGTAATCATCTCTATAGGAATGGTACTGTCGGCCGAAATAGTAAACTCGTCGTTGGAACGTACTGCCGACTTTATAAAAGCCGAACGCGACGACCGCAAACGCGACATCAAAGATCTTGGTGCTGCAGCCGTATTGGTTTGTGCCATATCGGCAGCTATTGTCGGACTTATTATATTCCTTCCTAAAATAGTATCATTATTCACGATGATTCTTACAAAGTAATACTACGCCCATAATATCTGTACATACACTGCTTACAACCCGAAACTCCCATACTTACAACCTTTAAGTATGGGAGTTTCGTTCTTTAAACCACATAGTTTCGATGGCAAAGTACAGGCTGTTTCTAAAAGCCGCCTTAGCATTACAATTACATCACGATGGCGACACACACTACATCGTGATGCAAAAGAAACTCCCTCACGATGCAATTCATACTACATCGCGAGGGAGTTTAATGATATCCGACCATTGGTCGAACTGCTATATACAGAGCATATTATATTTTATCCAAAGCTTGAGAAAGATCGGCGATGATATCTTCTACTTCTTCGATACCTACGCTGAAACGTACCAAACCGTCGGTGATGCCTGCTGCCTTCTTAGCATCTGCATTCACTTTGGCGTGAGTCATACTTGCAGGGTGTTGGATAAGTGTTTCTACACCGCCAAGCGATACAGCAAGGATGGCAAGTTTTACAGAGTTCATCATTGTACGGCCTGCTTCTATACCGCCTTTAAGCTCGAAACTGATCATAGTACCATTGCCACGCATTTGGCGTTTGCCAAGTTCGTATTGTGGGTGCGATGGCAAACCCGGATACATAACCGATTCTACTTTTGGGTGGTTTTCCAAGAACTCTGCCACTTTCATGGCCGAAGCCTGTGCACGTTCTATACGGATGGCAAGAGTTTTAAGTCCGCGGATAACCATGTATGCTTGGTGTGGGTCCATGTTTCCACCAAGGTTAAGCATCATCACATTTAGTTTTTTGTATAGCTCTTGTGTTTTGGCTATAACTATACCTCCTACTATGTCGGCGTGTCCGTTGATGAACTTTGTAACAGAGTGCAACACTACATCGGCTCCCATATCTAGTGGGTTTTGCAAGTATGGGCTGCAGAATGTATTGTCTACAACAAGTAGCAATCCGTGTTCTTTGGCTATTTTAGCACATGCTTCAATATCTGTAATACCCATTGTAGGGTTTGCAGGTGTTTCTATGTAAAGCATTTTGGTGTTTGGACGTATAGCTTTCTTTATGTTTTCTACATCTTCGGTTTTCACATAAGTACTTTCTACACCAAAACGCGACATGTGCCCTTCCATCATAGTACGAGAAGCACCATATACAGCGTCGGAGCTGATCATGTGGTCGCCGGCATTAAGGTAAGCCATGTATACAGTAGATACTGCTGCCATACCCGAAGCAAAAGCCACTGCACCAAATCCGTGTTCCAACTCAGCCACTTGGCGTTCAAGTGCCGATACTGTAGGGTTTCCTATACGAGTGTAGATATATCCGTCTTTTTCGCCTGCAAAACAAGCAGCACCATCTTCGGCACAGTCGAAACGGAAAGTAGATGTTTGGTAAATAGGCACTGTAGCTGCCTTGTATTCGTCGTGGTGTCCGCCACCATGTATAAGTTTGGAGTTGAATCCAAGATCTTTTGTATCTATCATTATATTATTGTATTTATTGTTATTACTATGTTTCTTTCTCTTTAGTAAGAGGTTGCAAAGTTACGCTTTTTTCTCGACAAATATTCATTTCTAAGCAAAAAGTTTTCTAAACGCTTCCTCTATAATTCCAAGTTCCACTATTTCTATATTATATTTGCTTTTGTCTAAAGCCTTAGCATTGTATTTGGATATGAATATACGTTCAAATCCAAGTTTGTCGGCTTCGGCGATGCGTTGCTCTACCCTGTTGATGGGTCTTATCTCTCCCGAAAGACCTATTTCTGCAGCAAAGCAGTCGTTGGAATTGATGGGTATATCTACGTTGGACGATAGTATAGCCACCACTACGGCAAGGTCCAGAGCCGGGTCGTCGACGCGTATGCCTCCTGCTATGTTTAGGAATACATCTTTAGCCCCGAGTTTGAAACCGCAACGTTTTTCCAGCACTGCCAGCAACATCGACAACCTACGCAAGTCGAAGCCGGTGGCCGAACGCTGTGGTGTGCCATACACTGCACTGCTTACCAACGCCTGAATTTCTATAAGCATAGGACGCAAGCCCTCCAACGTTGCCGATATTGCGGTTCCGCTCAAACTCTCGTCGCGGTGCGAGAGCAATATCTCCGATGGATTGGCTACCTGCCTCAAGCCATTGCCCTGCATCTCGAATATACCCAATTCGGCTGTTGATCCGAAACGATTTTTTATCGAACGCAGTATACGATAGCCATAATTGCGGTCGCCCTCAAACTGCAGCACACAATCAACTATATGCTCCAATATCTTCGGACCGGCAATAGCACCATCTTTGGTTATATGCCCGATAAGGATAACGGGTGTTCCCGTAGCTTTGGCAAAGCGTTGAAACTCGGCTGTACATTCCTTTATCTGCGACACACTGCCTGCCGACGACTCTATGATACTTGTGTTCAACGTTTGGATAGAGTCTACCACTACCACGTCGGGTTTGAGGTTCTCGATATGTAAAAATATTTGTTGTGTCGATGTTTCGGTAACCACATAGCATTCCGACGGATTGGAAGTGATACGTTCGGCACGCATTCGTATTTGCTGTTCGCTTTCTTCGCCGCTTACATATAGTATCTTTTTGCCGGGCATGGTCAGAGCCACCTGTAGAAGCAGCGTCGACTTTCCGATGCCGGGCTCCCCTCCTATCAGCAGCAACGATCCTCTCACCAATCCTCCTCCCAACACGCGGTCGAACTCGTTGTTGCAAGTTGCTATACGTTCTTCCTTGTTGTAGGTCACTTCGTGAACGAGTTTAGGAGTGCTTGTAGTGGTGTTTGTTGCTGTCTTTTCCCATTTATTGTTGCTATCGTCGCGTTTCACTACCTCTTCTACAAAGGAGTTCCAGCTGCCGCAATGCGGACACTTGCCCAACCACGACGACGATTGTGCACCACAACTCTGACAATAATAGAATACTTTGTTCTTTGCCATTATCTATATATATAATTGTATATACAATATTATTCTACAATAACCTTTCTATAAACAGGAGCGTTGTTGCCTATATATATTGTAAGGACATACATTCCCTTTGGCATATCGTGCAAGTCTATCGCCAACAAATGGTCCGATACTTCTTTGCTAAACATTACACGTCCCGACACGTCGGTAAGCACTACCGATGTTATTGTTTCGGAAGCGTTGCTTACATACACTGCATTCTTTGCCGGATTGGGGTACACCTCCAAATTATCTTCGACCGACACGTCGGTTATAGACACCACGCTGTCTATTGCCACTACCTTTTGTATAGTGTCGTATTCGCAATGACGGTTTGCCACCATAGTAGCATAGTAGTTGCCGGCTGTGGTATATGTGTGTTGTGGATTTTCTTCTGTCGATGTATATCCATCGCCGAAGTACCACATATACGAAGTAGCATTTTCCGAAAGGTTTTCAAACGCGACGTTGTTTCTGTTCACGGCAGCCGAAAAGTCGGCCTTAGGCATCGGACGCAACCAACGTTCCAACGAATCGTATGCCACTGCTCTTACAGCCTCCAATATATGTTGTCTGTCTTCGTCGGATATGCCGGGATTGTGTGTTATGGCCATAGGGTCGCTTTGGTGTATCACCGTAAAGAATGTACATGCCGCAGCGTATGTACCTGCCAACGATGGGTGGCTGCCGTCGGAATCGTAAAGGTCGATGTGCGGATAATTAGTGCGAATATATCTCCACACACGTCCCACAGGCGACACAGCAGCGTCGTTTGCTTCTTTCATCATCATATAGCGTTCGTATAGCAGGCTGTCCATGCCTTCGTATGTGCCAAGGGGTGGATAGTACTGAGCATTTTGTTGGTCGCCATTCTCGCGTCCCCATGTCATATAGAACATTGGTATGGCACAAGGATTGTTGGCATAAACACTATCTACAAGTCGTTCGGCATAGGGGAAACACTCTACCTCTACCTGATTGATGGGGAACGATGGCAACTGACTTTGCTCTTGAAGCACCACATAGTCCCAACCGCCTTGTTGGATAAGAGTCATGGAATGGTTTGTGCAGTGCTGTGCAAATGTGGCACCGCCGGGGGTATTGTCGTAGTCTATCGAATAGGAATAAGGCTTGCCGGCCGATATAGACACCATACAAACCATGTTGGGCAAATTGTTGACCGAAGTATAACTATTGCCTATAAAAAGTACACGTACTGCATCGCCTTGCGAGTATACGTTAGTCATACATCCAAGAAATACTGCTAATAACAGTCCTAATTTTCTCATTTCTTTACAAGTTTAAGTTTATAATCAATTTTCTACTCAGGCACTGACAACAAAGACATTAAACACTATCATCGTCCTACATTGCCACACCTAACAGCAAGCAAAGATACAATAATTATTTGAAACAAACCAACCTTTTTCAAGGCTTCGCTCTCTGTCTTAGTCCGAAACGGGGCGTACCGGCAAACCGACAAACCTATAATTAAGTCTTAAATAACACACCGAGTCCGGGTATACGGCATCGTAAAAAACAAAAGCATAAGCATGGGCTCCGTATTCGGGTGTAGAAGACCAATAGCTACCGCCGGAGATGTAACCATAACCGCCCTTGCCGGCTTCCGGGAAAAAGATACTCTTACCATTCCTGCCGGTTACAAGCAGCCCTCTTACTCCGTTTTGGGCAGCCTCTGTACATGTGCAATTCGTCATCAGCTCTTCCATTTCGGCTGTGGTAGGCATACGCCATGTGCTGCCCCAATTGGCTGTAGCTGCATCATAATTAGGATTACCGCTTACATCGCGCATATAAACATTATTGGTTTTCCAATTATATCCAAGATACTCCGGCTTAGTTTTTATTTCGCCCCAGGCATAATAGTTGCCAAAGCTCTCGGGAGTGTCGGCACCTATATTGCATGTGGCCCACTTCAACCCACTGGGCAGGCCAAGGTCGACGTATTCGTGGCCGTTAATTTCATTCTTACAGCTTGCAAATGCCATTGCCGTCACTATTATGCAAGCCAATATCTTTACCATGCTTTTCATGTTAGTTTATGTTTTTTGTTTTTATTTTAAGTAAAGACGTGCCAAAGCACGTCTTTACAGAGAACGCAAATCGTTATCCTTCGAAACCGCCACCTCCACCGCCGGTGTTTCCACCGCCTTGGTTTCCGGTGTCGTCGGGTTCGTTGCCCGGACCGTCGTCAACTTGTTCGTCGTCGTCGCCTTCTATCTCGTCGTAGTCATAGTCGTATATGTCTATCACTTCCATCGATATTTTTTTGGCGTCGGAGGCGAGGTCGGCAGTAGGAGTATACTGCAATCCTACGCTCTTTATTGTGGAGAGGTCGCATTCTTTTCGTGTTGCCACACTTTTCACCGAAATTTTCGGCATAATGCTACCCAACGGCCCCAGGTCTACAATATGTCCTTCCAACAAGTCGTCTGTTATCACTTCGATAAAGTTGCCAAGCATCGATTTAGCATCGGCAGGGCTGAATGTGGTAGCCGACTTTATCTCGTCCAGTATAGCTTCCGATGTTATATCGGCGTAGCTCACTCTTTTCACGGTGTATTGTATTTCTCCTTTTTTAGGACCCACACCCATTTTGGCTTTTACTACTTGCATGTCCATAATGTTACCTCCTTTTTTTGTTTGCGTTTTTCGCCGGCGAAAATTCTTTGAAGCCCGACTTTTTTATTGCTTCTTTCAACTCGGTGCATGGGCGGAACCCTATGGTTACGCTTTGCACACAATTTTTCACTGTAGCTTCTTCGGCAGTATCCACCATTTTGCTACTCACTTTGGGATAAAAAGTGCCAAAGCCTTTAATGTTTACACTTTCGCCACTGAGCACATGATAGCGAATTTGTTCCAAATAGGCTTGCAGCAGTCCCTCCATATCCGAAGCACTAGAGGTGGTTTGCAATGCTACTCGTTCCGTAGTAGTTTTTATACTACGCTTTTTGTGTCTTCGAAGTGTTATCATCCACTTCTCTTCTTTGAAGACTTTCCTTTTTACGATTTCATACGTCAAATTTTTTTTCATCGAAAAGAAATTTTTAATGATTATTATTTTTTTTATTATTAGACCGAGTTTCCGCATCGAAAACTCGAGAGTCTACAAGATTGGTACCTGCTTTTTTCACCTTCTCCATCAGCCTTGCCGATGGTTTGAATAGTACTCCCAAACCCTTTATCGAATGTTGATTTACTTTCTCGGGCGTTTCCATCGCCTTCGAACGGATGGTGGGGAAAAAAGCACCCAGCGAATCCAGCTTCACCACATCGCCATTGGCTATACGGCTGCCAATGCACTCTTCCATGGCACGCAGGTGCATGAGCACATCGGCCGGCGAAGCCGAACATATTTTGGAAATATCGTTGGCCAAAGTTTCGGTGTCTATATAGTTGGTGTAGCTCACTTTGGCTAAGTACACCTCTTTTACTGTACCGTTGTGGTTCAGTTTTTGTTTTTTTCGTATGTATCCTATCGGCATAGCGCACATTATTTTTTATATTATACTTTTCTTTATCTATCATCGTTGTTTCCAAGCTCTATGCCCTACCTTCGCGGATGGTGGTTGCCGATGTGCCGTACACCTGAATGCCGATGTGCTGCACTCCAGGAGGTCGATGTTCGGATATGGTGGTCAGCAAATGGCATTTGCGATATATGCAAACGGCATCTGCAACCCCCGCAAATGGCATCTGCGACCATAGCAAATGGCATTTGCAGCTCACCTGTTTAGAACATCGGCATCCATCCTTTCCGAACATCGACATTCACCATTCCGGCACAACGGCCGGCATGGTTTCCGAAGTCGACACACGACCAATAGGCCGACGAATGGCAGTTCCATAGAACTATGCCTTCTTCCACTTTCACTCTTTCATTATAAGTTTTCGCTATTCCAAAAATTTCCCATTAGTATCTGATCCGTTGGCTTTCCCGAAGCCAAATTTTCGGATTCACGAATCTTGTTTTTCGCTGCAAAGATAAGACTTTATTTCTAATTAACAAAAAAAAAAATTGAACATAGGCACACACACTTGATATACAAGAACATCGAAAACACATTTTTCGAAAAAAAATATACTTTCGGCCGAAAATTCGGGGCAACAATTTCGAAAATGAGCAACAAAAAAAGCATTTGCAGCAAGAGTATTTTTCAAAAAAAGTTCGTATATTTGCAACTGCTAAAAACATTCAAATATAAGCATTATGAGATACAACAAACTAATACTAAGTACAATATTTGCACTACTGCTATCCGGAGCAGCAGTGGCACAAGACACCGTAGATGCTATTCGCTACAACATAAATCTGGATTTGGGACACCGCAACGCCAACGCTTTTTGCGGACACACCGACGTGTATCTGACCACTACACAGCCCACAGTATCGCAAGTACAGCTGGACTTGCAGGGTGCGACGGTAGACTCTGTGATGATAGACGGCACGCGTACCACCGACTACACTTACGCCGGCCGTTTCCTTACCTTTCCCACACCGTCGGCGGCAATGCAGGGCGACACCTTCTGCGTAACGGTGTATTACCACGGAGGAGAAATGGTGGAAAGCTACGGATTTGGCGGAATGCATTTTGAAACCGACATCATCTACAACCTTGGTGCTGCCATCACGGCCTTTCCGCATCCTTACGGCAGAGCATGGTTTCCGTGTAGAGACAACTTTTCGGACAAAGCCATATACGACCTGCACATAACGGTACGCCCCAATTGGGTGGCATACTGCAACGGCACTCTGCAAAGCACAACCGTCAACGCCGACGGCAGCACGACATATCACTGGCACGAGCCCAACCCTCTGCCTACATATTTGGTATCGGTGGCAGCAGGCAACTTCAACACCATAACATACAGCCAACAGGGCGACGGCAGACAATATCCGGCCACATTGGCTTTCTTCGACCAAGACACCAACGACGTGAAACAAGCATTCGAAATACTAAACTATGTACTGCCAAAATACGAACAATGCTTCGGCCAATACGATTGGCACCGAATAGGCTATGTGGCCACTCCGATGGGATCGATGGAACACACCGGAAATATAGCATTGATAAACAGATATATGGCAAGCACCGACGAAGCGGCACAAAGCGTGATTATACACGAGTTGTCGCATTCGTGGTTTGGCAACCTTATCACCTGTGCAACGTCGTACGACATGTGGTTCAACGAGGGCGGAGCATCGTTTTGCGAAGAGCTGGGATTCGAAGCCGCCAAAGGCAGAGAATACAGCAACACCTACTACCGCGACCTGCTGTCGGAAATGCTACGCACACTGCACCACACCGATGGTGACTACCTGCCGCTATACGGACTGCCATCGGAAAAAACATACTCGACCACCGTGTACAAAAAAGGTGCTCTTGTGTTTCACACACTGCGCGGCTACCTTGGCGAGCAACTGTTCTACAGCAGTATGCGCCGACTGTTTGAGAGCAACAAATTCGCGGCCATGGACACCTACGCCATTCGCGACTCGCTGTCGGCATACAGCGGCACCGACCTTACCGACTTCTTCGACTTCCACATATTTGGAAAGGGATTTCTGAACTACAACATCGACTCTATGCACACCGACGGCACAACGGCCACAGTGTTTGTTCGCCAACGTTTGGTGGGTACACAAACATTTGCCGACGGCAACCGCGTGCCTATCACATTCTTCTCGGCAGGCATGGACACCGCCACACGCACCATAGCCTTCGACGGGCAATATGGCAACCAAACGGTAGACCTTCCGTTCGAAGCCGCCTTTGCCATAGTAGACTACACCGACCAACTATCTGACGCAGTATGCCGTCAGAGCCTGACTATAAACAACACCCAACGCCACACCCTGAAGCATGTATACGCCGGAGCCGTGGCCAACAGCGTAGGCGAAGAAGCATGGATAAACATAGAGCACCACTGGGTAGGCCCCGACACTGCCTATGCCCAACACCCGGCCATAGTGCGCATGTCGCCAAACCGCTACTGGAAGATAACAGGAAAGATACCTGCCACAACCAACATAAAAGGAAAATTCTTTTACGCACTGCACAACCACACCAGCCAATACGCCTTTTTGGACAAAGACCTATACAGCCGCAGCCAAAGCACCGACTCGCTGATACTGCTATACCGCCCCACAGCCACAGCACAATGGCTGCCGATATCGGCAACCAGAGAGGGCAACTCTAAAGAAGGATACCTAACCACCGACAACCTGCAACAAGGCGAGTATGCACTGGCAATAGGCAGAAAAGAACTTGTGGGGATAGCCGCCGACGACAGCGAAAACACAAAAATATCGGTATACCCCAACCCATGCAACAAAAGTTTTACGATAAACATGCCGAACACCGACGACAGCGTAACGCTGGTGGGCAAAGACATGAACGGAAAAGAGGTGATGCGAAAAACAAACATACGCAACGGCAACACCATGCCTACCGACCTGCCGGCCGGAACATACATATTATATATAGAGAAGAACGGAAAAACGATATTCGCCGACAAAATAGTGGTGGAATAGCACTGCGGCACACAACCGTCACAGCGCAAGAACCACCATACCAAGGCAGCCGAAGCTCAGGGCACAGACTATGCTTTTTGAAAACACAAGCACTGTGCTGCCTTGCTTTTAAGAGGGCGATTGCAGCGACTTGATAAATTTTATTTTTATGTTTGAGATTTTATGTGTAATTTTGCAACTTGTTTTCGAGAGTAAATAAAATAAAGAAAAAGATATAAATTATGATTCATTACATTAATTCAGAACGTTTTACTATAGAACGTGTAAAAGAGATAATTTCGCAAAATATGCAGTTGGCACTTTCTGAAGATGCCACCAAACGCATAGAAAAATGTCGTGCTTATTTGGATAACAAAATGGAAACACAAAAAGAACCTATCTACGGAGTAACTACCGGATTCGGTTCGTTGTGCAACATATCTGTAAGCAAAGAAGAACTATCACAATTGCAAAAGAACTTGGTAATGTCGCACGCTTGCGGTGTTGGCGACGAAGTACCACAAGACGTAGTACGCCTAATGTTGCTTATGAAGATACAATCTCTATCGTATGGCCACTCGGGAGTACAATTGCAAACCGTTCAACGCCTAATCGACTTCTTCAACAACGGCGTATGCCCTGTTGTATATCAACAAGGTTCGTTAGGAGCATCCGGCGACTTGGCACCATTGGCACACTTGTGCTTGCCACTATTGGGAATGGGCGAAGTATACTACGAAGGTAAAAAATACAGCGCCGAAGAAATAAACAAAAAATTCGGTTGGAACGCCATCGAACTACAAAGCAAAGAAGGTTTGGCATTGCTAAACGGAACACAATTTATGAGTGCTTTCGGCACTTGGTGTTTGCTAAAAGCTAACCGCTTGGTAAAATTGGCCGATATGATTATGTCGGTATCGTTAGACGCTTTCGATGGTCGTATAGAACCATTCTGCGACGAAGTACACTTAGTACGTCCACACAAAGGACAATTGGAAACAGCACGCAACATACGCAAATACACCGAAGGCAGCGAAATAATAAAACGCCACAAAGAACACGTACAAGACCCATACTCGTTCCGTTGTGTTCCACAAGTACACGGTGCTACCAAAGATAGCGTAAGCTACATAGCCTCTGTTATCGAAACAGAAATAAACAGTGCTACCGACAACCCAACCGTATTCCCTGACCAAGATATGGTAGTATCGGCAGGTAACTTCCACGGCCAACCTTTGGCATTGGTATTAGACTTCCTATCGATAGCCATAGCCGAACTAGGCAACATATCCGAACGTCGTACATACCAACTAATAGCCGGCAAACGCGGATTGCCACACTTCCTTGTTGCTACACCCGGTTTGAATAGCGGTTTCATGATACCACAATACACAGCAGCTTCTATCGTAAGCCAAACAAAACAATTGTGTTCTCCTGCTTCGGTAGACTCTATAGAATCGTCGCAAGGACAAGAAGACCATGTTAGTATGGGAGCAAACGCAGCTACTAAGTGCTACAAAGTTATGCAAAACGTAGAACGCGTATTGGCTATCGAATTGTTCAACGGTGCTCAAGCATTAGAATTCCGTCGTCCGCTTAAGTCGTCGCCTTTCATCGAAAACTTCGTAAGCGAATACCGCAAAGTAGTAAACTTTGTTCAAACCGACGAAATAATGTACACTCACATTCACAATTCGGTTAAATTTATAAGCGAATATTCATTATAATATAACACACGCCACATAGAGCAGAAACACTCTGCCGTGTGGCGTACAAAGCCTGCACAGCCAAATAGCAGGCACCTGATACGGAACTATGATAACTGACAGTATATCGTGGTTCCGTATTTTTTTATGCCAACGTGCACCAACGCATCCCCACAATATACAGACCGGACACAGCAGACCTAAAGAAGCAGAAAGATGGCAATAAAAAACGCAAAACTCACACAAGCTATTGGCAGAATATAGCTACCGCAACTGAAGCCGAAACTGCTATAAGTGGCACTATGCAGCCGTTGCGAACAACGAAAAAAAGAAAAAAAAACACGAAATGCTTGCATATAGAAAAAAAACTGTATATTTGCAGTGTATTGCAACACTGATACACCTAAGTTAATAAGAACATAAAAAACTAATAATATGATAACTATAGAGAATTTAAACTTTGCTTACGGAAAGCAAAAAGTATTTGAAAACATCAATTTAACCTTTAAAGAAGGGAATATTTACGGACTTTTGGGACAAAACGGAGTAGGAAAAACAACCCTTTTGAAACTAATCTCAGGCCTACAACGCCCCGACAACGGCAAATGTATAGTAGACGACAAAAAACCTTTCGACCGTAAACCGGAGTTCTTGCAAGATATATTTTTCTTGCCCGAAGAAGTGATAGCCCCCACCGAGACCACACCCGAAAAATACATGAAGACCACCGGTGTGTTCTACCCCAACTACGACCACGACATGTTTGTGTCGCTGATGAACGAGATGGACGTAGACCGCAACAAAAAGTTTGGACAGCTATCGTACGGACAACAAAAGAAAGCTATGTTTGCCGTAGCCCTATCGTTGCGTACACGCTACCTGCTACTCGACGAGCCCACCAACGGACTGGACATACCATCTAAAGCCGATTTCAGAAAAGTACTTACACTGGCTTGCACAGAAAACACTACCATTATAATATCGACACACCAAGTAAAAGACGTAGAAAACCTAATAGACCCGATAGTGATATTAGACAACGACGACGTACTGCTTAATGCTTCGATACAAGAAATATCGCAAAAACTATACTTCAGTTTCGACGCTGAAAAAGACAACGAAGCCATATACAGCGAAATGATGCCCGGCGGATACATCAACGTAAGCGTAAACAACGGAGGCTTCGAAAGCAAGATTTTGGTAGAACCACTATTCAACGCTACAATAAACAACAAAACTCTTTTCAAAAAGATATTCGACAAGTAGACTCATTTAATTTTCAAACATAACCAAATAGACGGAGCGGGCAAAGACACAGGACGGTCTTTGCCACACCAACGCTTCGCAACAAGAAAACACATCATTAATAATTGATATAGACACCAAACTATGGTACATCTTATAACAGGAACATTATCTTTGGCAGTCGGCATATTATTAGAGTTCTTGCTATTGAGCCCTATAAAAGACAAAGATGTCAACTACAAAAAGGCACTCAAAATAATAATGAAAGAACCCAATTTGTATGGTAGCGTATTCACTATGGTGGGTATTATAAACATTCTACGATACATCTTAGGAATAGACACTATATCGTGGACAAGTGGAACTATTTTATTTATAGCATCGATAGCCATAGAGTTTATGATAAGTGCCTGCATAAAACTAATAATAACCAAACGAAGTAAAAACAAATAAAACACAGATATTATGAATACCAAGAAGTATAAAAATATAATCGTAGCATTGGCAGCCCTATTGATGATGGGCAGCCAGGCAGTTGCACAAGAATATTTTCAAGGCAAAGCAACATTTAAAACCACTATATCGAATCCGGCAAATACAACAACAGAATTCGAAACATATTATAGAGCCGATGGCAGTTATTCCACAATATTACCTACGATGATGAGAACCGTTTATCTTGCCGACGAAAAAATGGTATATACCATAAGTACAATGTTTGGCAAAACAACAGTAATGTATATAACCGAAGAACACGGTTTGGATGCCATTAAAAGCATAAAAATATATCCAAAAGCAGAAACAATAAATGGTAAATCTTGCATAAAAGTTTCGTTCGTTGCTGAATCGAGCGGAGTAGAAAACTCATCAACTGTATGGATAGACACAAGCATCAACGTCACAAACAAAATGACACCTAACGGCAAAGGGATAGCAATAAAAAGCATAGAAAAAGCAAAAGCCAATGGTATGACTTTCCAAAGTACAAGCGAACTTATAAGTTTGGATAGCGGATACTACGACAGCAACGCTTTCAGAATACCATCGAAGGACGAAGCCGAATGGATAGACTTGATAAAAGCACAACAGATGCTGGAACGTGCCAATGCCGGCAACGAAGAAAGTATGGATACATTGGTAAACGTCATTTTAGAATATGCAGAGGAAGTAGGTCCCGAAATAATCAACAACAAAATAGACGAAACCTCCGATGCCGACTTTAAACGCGACACAAAAGAAGGCATAACAATAGTACACTTTAATGCAATTTGGAACTTTAGCAATAACAGCATTGGAACGAAAATAAAAGCTATAGACACAAAACACTCCGACAAGGTAAAGGTACTATATCTGGACACAGAAAAATGCCCGAAGACAAAAAAGAAATTCAAAGTAAAAACTATACCAACGGTAATAGTAATGAAAGACGGCAAAGAAATAGGTCGCTTGCTTGAAGTAGACTTGTCGAAAAGCGAAGACAAAATATGGGAAAAGATAGAACAAATAATAAACAAATAGTAGAACCAATATATGAAAAAAACAATTTTCTTATCTGTCATAGTAGCACTATATAGCATAGTTTGTACATCGTGCACCGATATTGTGAAAGGCTACAAAGAATATGCCAAAGAGCATGACTCCAAAACTATAAATTTTGGAACAAAAGAACTAGTGCTTAGCAACGATACCATAGTACACAACTACAACGTGGGCAACTTTTTCCATATCATTGCAAACAATTATATTTCTATTGATGTGGTATATAAGCAATCCGACGATGCACCATCGGCTACGCTTATCTGCAACAAAGAGCTGCTGCCTTTCGTAGAAGTGTACGAGAAAAACGGTATACTATACATCAGCAACACCGATAGCATGTATACATACTCTACATATAGAGACGACAACTATGTATGTACCCTTGTGTGCAACTCTAAAAAGTTGACGAATATCGAACAAAGTGGCTTGGGAAACATCATAATGGAAACAGGCTTGAAAGGCAAAAGACTGACTGTAGACAAATCAGGCTTTGACAACTTTATATGCAAAAAGCCATTAAAATTAGATGAATTAGAAATAAACTCTAGCAGCAGTGGCAATATCAAACTATGTGGCACATTCAAAGATGTCGATTTAGATATATCAGGATTTGGAAATGTGAATATCAATGGAACTTTGACTGCCGAAAATCTTTCTATCGATAAAAGCGGTTCGGGCAACATAGCTTTTCGCTATCCCACAAACATAAATAAACTAAAAATAGAATCGTCGGGCTTTGGCAACATAAGCATTGCTAATCTTAAAGTTTCTAATGCGACATTGGATATTAGTGGTTCGGGCAATACCATCATCGGCAAGATTGATGCCAAATCGTTGAAATTAAATGTATCGGGCTTTGGTGATATTCTTATTCCGAACGGTCATATCGACGACCTTAATATATACCATTCGGGCAGTGGGTCGTTCAGCGCCGACGATATGACTGCCGACAATGTAAAATTCGAGGCTTCGGGTTTTGGAGATCACACCATAGGCGAAATATCCAAAACACTCGACGTATCCCTACATAGTTCAGCGTCGTTGACATACGGTGGGAACCCAACCTTGACAAAGGTAGACGTTAAAAAAAACTATTCACTACATAAAAAATAAAAACAGTAGTACAAACACATAAAAACAGAAATACAATGAAAGATATATTTGACTTTTCCAGATTTAAAAAAGTATTGGTTCGCGACTATTACGAATACATACACCGTTTTGGAATAGTAATGTTGATAATAATGCTATTACCATCACTTATATGGCTGCTATGCTTTGCAATAGACAGAAATATGGAAGTATCGACCGTAATACGAAACATAGCTATCTGTTCGGTTGCACAGTTGGCTACAATACTTGCACCCTCGTGGCTATATGGCTATATCAATATGAAAAAAGACGGCCCCTATTTTGCCTCATACCCTGCCACCTATTTCGAAAAATTCTTAAGCATACTACTATACACTGTGGTGGTAACGCCCATAGTATGCCTTGCCGGTTGTTTTTTGATGGATACACTACTCTGTCTTCTTCCTATTGGCGGATACTTCGAATTTCTATGGCAAAATTCATCTATGTACAACGAGTATATAACATACACCAATACCAATACCAATATTGGTAATTTCATATTAGGCATAGTGTCCTATTCGGCACTGATGTTCTTTACCACTACAATATTCAAGAGACACAAAATACTCAAAACCTTCGGTTGGATTATAATTATTGGCTTTGCAGCCATTATTATATTCTTTACATTGTTGCCACTAATTGCAAGTGCTATCGCCAACGCATTCGGTACTATAGAAAACTTTGATCCGGAAATTTTCGGCGAATATTTCGCAGAGCGTCTTAGTCCGTTGGTAGAGAATTTCTATACAATATGGAGTATTATAAAAACTGTGGTATTCTACACTTGGGGCTATTACAGAATGAAACGAATTAGATTCTAAAAAATAACGCACAATGGAATTCAACGAACTTAAACCTATATACAAGCAGATAATAGACAGCATGTACGAACGTGTGCTGAGTTCTGCATGGCAAGAGGAAGCCAGAATACCATCGGTAAGGGAGATTGCCGCCGAACTAGGCGTAAACCCTAATACCGTAATGCGTGCTTACGACTTTTTGCAAAACAACGATATAATATACAACAAGCGTGGCATTGGTAATTTTGTATGTACCAATGCCAGAGAAAGAGTATTGGAAATGCGAAGAGATGAATTTATAAATACGCAGCTTCCTATAATGTTCAAGCAAATAAAAATGCTAGAAATATCGTGGGACGAAGTAACAAAACTATTCAACAACCATACTATGTAACAATATAAATAAATACGAAAAACCATGAATAATACATTTAATCTAAACCGTTTCAAGTATTTTATGGTACGAGAACGACAAAACGTTTTTAAAATGATTGCTATCAAGTTTTCGCCCATTCTATTCGTATTCTTGGTAAACAGTCTAAGCAATGGCTTTATTTTCAATCAGCACGAAGAAACAAAGATGATAGAACCCATCGGACTTTTGATTGCTACACTTTTGTTTTCCTATGGAATGGTGTTTCCAAACATCCATTCAAAAAATGTAAACTATACATTTGTAATGCTACCTATGTCGGCATTGGAAAAACTCTTAGGCATGTCGGTATACGCTGTAATAGTTACACCACTATTAGTACTAGGTGGCTATTTTGTGATAGATACAATATGTACAGCATTACCCTTCACACAAATGTCTGTCTACTTTTGGCAAGCATACAAAATAGCAAACATTCAACCATACTTCTGGGTATTACTTGCAGAGTATTGCCTACTATGTGCTGCAATATCAGCATGGACGAACCTATATGTTCGCAATGCCAATCTTAAAATTCTACTACCTACTGCCATAGCAATCATACTATTTATATTGGCACTCTTTGGTTCAAAACTTATAGGCATATCTGTGGGTAGCATGTTGATATTCAAAGATAGCTTTACAATTGTAGACATCTTTGTAGTAGGCACGGCACTGCTTCTGTATGCCTTTACATACAGAAAAATGAAACATCTAAAATACTAACATACAACAACCAAAAAGAAAAATTATGAATAATACATTTAGTATATCCCGACTTAGAAAGCTGATGACAAAAGACTGGAAAAGGTTTTACGTTTCGGCTTTAATATCGCTGTCTATACAAACCATAGGGGTAGTTTTGGCATTCTACCTACTAGGCGACAACGACAATAGTTCTGACACATTTACAATATTCAACAGAGTTTTCGGATTTATACTTATGATTATTCTAACCATAATCACAACGCCATCAGAAATATATCCGAAAGCAAACAAACTAAATCCCGACCTATCGTTCCTGATGACTCCGGCCTCCAATTTAGAAAAATTCATTGCCATGGCATTATATTTGGTAATAATAATGCCACTCATGGCAGCACTTATGTATGTAGTTGCCGACAGCATAATAGTAGCAATACCGGGCAGTGGATACGACTGCTTATTGTGGCAATACATAGATCGGTACTCCGCTATGAATAGTTTCCAATGGTGGCTCACTTTGGAACATTGCTTGCTACTATCGGCTATAGCCATGCTGATAAATACATTCTTCTCGGGGACAAATTCGTTTGCGTTTGCCATATTGATACCTATATGGATATTGATTCATATAGCAAAAGATTACAACAGCGTTACCATATCAGAATTTTTCAACTTAATAGTACGCGATAGTGCTTCGGCAGCAGACTTTATAGAGATAAGCATAACCATAGTTATATACTACATAGCCTATCGCTCTATGTGCGGCATCAGATACCACTCTAATAAACACCTGAAAGAAGAAAATATGTAGCCCGACTATTCTCAGCCATCGACAACAATTGTACATTGCATAAATAACATCCGACGTAAACCGATTAGTACACAAAAGATAATACTACGGTTTACGTCGTTCGTTTTCCCTACCCTATTCCACACATGGCATTATGGTCATAGTTTTAACAAACACTATACAGCCAAATATCGCCATCGAAACATTCATTATTTTTCATCGCGATGGAGCAAAAACTACATCACGATGAAAATCTGTCTACATCACGATAGAGCATACACCTACATCACGATGAAAAAAAACAGCCGTGCAGTAGCACAAACTACACCACAAAAACGTAGGCTGTACTATTTGTCCACGATATATAATTTTTCGAAGCAACCTAAAATATATTGTTGCCTAACTGCGTTTATATGCCTAAACAAAAAAAACAGAATATGATTACAGTTATACTAATACCATTTTTAGGAACATTGCTCGGAGCATCGGTAGTATTCTTGCTTCGCAACAAAATGTCCAACCGATTCCAAAAGTTTCTTTTAGGTTTTGCATCCGGCGTTATGATTGCTGCATCGGTATGGTCGCTGCTTATACCTGCCATCGAAGTTTCCGAACAGCAATATTCGTTAGCATGGCTTCCACCTGCCATAGGTTTTTTGGGAGGTATGGGATTTTTGTTAATCTTAGACAGCGTTATACCACATCTCCACATCAATTCCGACAAGCCGGAAGGTGTGAAAAGCAAGCTCAAGAAAAGCACCATGCTTATATTTTCGGTTACACTACACAACATACCCGAAGGCATGGCTGTAGGCGTAGTAGTGGCAGGGGTACTAAACCAACAACTATCCATGACTATGGCCGGTTGCTTGGCTTTGGCAGTAGGTATGTGCATACAAAACTTTCCCGAAGGAGCCATTATATCTATGCCTCTGCGTAGCGAAGGTATGAGCAAACTAAAAGCCTTTTCACTGGGAGCGTTGTCGGGAGTAGTCGAGCCTATATCTGCCGTAGTCACCATATTGCTTATCGACATTATGATGCCTATCTTTCCATATTTGCTTGCTTTTTCGGCCGGAGCCATGATTTATGTAGTAGTCGAAGAGCTGATACCCGAGTCGCAAAGCGGCGAACATTCCAATATCGGTACTATTGGTGTAGCTATAGGCTTTGTATTGATGATGATACTTGATGTTGCGTTGTAGACAACGCAACGCCCACGACGATATACGAAAAAAGGTGTCCTGAATTCAGAACACCTTTTATTTTTTTGTGACTAAGCTGGGATTCGAACCCAGGACCCCATCCTTAAAAGGGATGTGCTCTACCTGCTGAGCTACTTAGTCCTCCGTTTTTCATGCAACGACAAGAGATGTGACTAAGCTGGGATTCGAACCCAGGACCCCATCCTTAAAAGGGATGTGCTCTACCTGCTGAGCTACTTAGTCTCCAATTATCTCAAATTTGGAGTTGCAAAATTACTACTTTTATTTGATTCCACCAAGTTTTTTCGCAATTATTTTGCAAATATTTTTTTATTAATCTGTTTATCAAACTTATAAAAATAGCAATTTTCACACTGCAAACTGCCTATTTTAGGTGTTTTTTCATCCTAAAAAAGACATTTTGCAGCGTTTTTTCATATAATTCCTTCACGCAAAATATCGTGTAAATGCACTACTCCAAGGTAGTTTTTTTCGTCGTCGGCTACCACCAATTGTGTTATCGACGATGTTCTCATCATAGCAAGAGCGTTGGTAGCATATTCGTTTTCGGCAATCGTTTTCGGTGTCGCCGACATTATATCCTTGGCCAGAAGATGAGCATACGAGTCGTTGCTTTTCATCATACGTCGCAAGTCGCCGTCGGTTATTATGCCCAACACCTTGTTGTTTTCAACCACCACGGCACATCCCAAACGCTTCGAGGTCATCTCCAATATAGTTTCGCGTATACCTGTTGTTGGTGTCACCATTGGTTTTTCGTTTTGTTTGTACAAATCTTCTACACGCAAATACAACTGTTTTCCCAATGCCCCACCCGGATGATAACGTGCAAAATCTTGTGCTGTAAACTTTCTGCATTCAAGCAAAGCCACCGCTAAGGCATCGCCCATAACCAATTGAGCTGTGGTGCTGGTAGTAGGAGCCAAATTGTTGGGGTCGGCTTCGGCATCTACAGTAGTGTTGAGCACTATGTTGGCCTGTGTAGCCAAGAAAGATTCGGTATTTCCAACAATAGCTATAAGAATATTGCCTGTGTTCTTTATAAGAGGAACAAGCACTTTTATTTCCGGAGTATTACCACTTTTCGATATACATATAATCACGTCGTCGGGTTGTATTATACCCAAATCGCCATGTATGGCATCGGCGGCATGCATAAATATGGCAGGAGTACCCGTCGAGTTTAGTGTCGACACTATCTTCATGCCTATATTTGCACTCTTCCCTATACCGGTAATAATTACGCGTCCTTTGCTCGAAAAAATGGTTTCTACCGCCTTCGAAAAGTTGTCATCGATATAATTTTCTAGTTTTTCGATAGCTTTTTTTTCTTTTTTAATCACCTGAATTGCAATTCCTTTTAATTCATTATTTGTTTTCACGACAAAAATATTTTGTTATGTTAAAAAATATGCTTAACTTTACATTCTAATTTGACCGCAAAAATACAAAAATAATTGCGATTAAAATAGAAATAATTTGATAGTTTTTGAAAGAACTAAACTAATGATAATACAATCAGACGAAAAGAAAAATAATACAGATGTAAATCTTCAAGAAATATTGAAGAAAACTTTCGGTTTTGACCAGTTTAAAGGGGAACAGGAAGCAATAATTCGCAGTATTTTGAGCGGAAATGATACGTTTGTAATCATGCCTACAGGTGGTGGCAAATCGTTATGCTATCAACTTCCGGCTATCATGTCGGAAGGCATGGCAATAGTAGTATCTCCGCTTATAGCACTGATGAAAAACCAAGTCGATGCCGTACGCTACAATTCCGGCAACGACTCTATAGCCCACTTCCTAAACTCTTCGCTTTCCAAAGTACAGATAAAAGAAGTGAAAGACGACATCCTACTAGGTCAGACCAAACTACTATACATAGCTCCTGAAACACTTTCGAAAGAAGATACTATAGAATTTCTTCGGCAACAATCTATTTCGTTTTTTGCCATCGACGAGGCGCATTGTATATCCGAATGGGGACATGATTTCCGCCCCGAATACCGACGACTACGAGCTGCTATCGACAACATCAACCAAACAGCTCCAATACTAACTCTTACCGCTTCGGCCACTCCAAAAGTTCAGCAAGACATTATCAAAAATCTGCAAATGGAAAACGCCCGGCTATTTGTGTCGTCGTTCAACCGTCCTAACCTTTACTACGAAGTACGTCCAAAACCTAACGACACACTTACTTTGCACAAAGAGATAATACGCTTTATAAAAGAAAACCCCAACAAGTCGGGAATAATATACTGCCTTACTCGCAAAAGAGTAGAAGAGCTTGCCGAACTATTGAGGATAAACGACATTAAAGCGTTGCCATACCACGCCGGTCTTGACACCAAAACACGCAACGAGAACCAAGACAAGTTCCTTATGGAAGACGTCGACGTTGTGGTTGCCACAATAGCTTTTGGTATGGGTATCGACAAACCCGATGTGAGGTTCGTTATACACTACGACATACCTAAGAGTCTTGAAGGCTACTATCAAGAGACAGGACGTGCAGGTCGTGATGGTGGCGAAGGACGATGCATAACATACTATTCCGACCAAGACATCGAACGCCTTTACAAATTCTTTAGCGACAAAAGTATGGCAGAACAGGAAATGGCAAACCAACTTATACAAGAAATGGTTTCGTATGCCGAATCGTCGGTGTGCCGCCGACTAAACTTGCTCAAATACTTTGGCGAAGACTACAACACAGAAAACTGTGGTTGTTGCGACAACTGTCTTAACCCTAAAGACAAGATAGAGTCAAACGAAGAGATGGTATATGTGTTGGAAACAGTTGCAGCTACCCAACAAAGTTTCAAAGCCAAAGTAATAATGGATGTGATATTGGGTCGCTACAATTCGCATACCAAGGTATATAAACACAACCTTCTCGACGAGTTTGGCAAAGGTACCGACCGCGACGAACTATATTGGAAAGCAGTGATACGACAAGCCGTATTCGAAGGCTTCCTTGTAAAAGAGATAGAATCGTTTGGGGTACTAAAACTTACACCACTAGGGCTTAAGTTTATGAAAAACCCACACCCTATATATGTTCCTTGCGACCACGACTATTCGGAAGAAGCCAACGAAGATATAGCAACCGCACAAATACCTATAGGTGGTTCGGGCATCGGCGACGAAAAACTATTCACACAGCTCAAACTGCTGTTGAAGTCGATAGCCGAAAAAGAAAAACTGCCGCTATATGTTATATTCGAAGAACGTTCGTTGAAAGACATGACCATACAATATCCTACCACTGTGGAAGAGATGAGTATGATAATAGGCGTAGGTATAAGCAAAGCCAAAAAGTACGGACAACCTTTTATCGATCTAATAAAAACCTATGTAGAAGAAAACGAAATAGAACGTCCGCAAGACATTCTTGTTCGTTCGGTTGCAAACAAATCGGTAAGCAAAGTGTACATTATACAAGCTATCGATCGTAAAATATCGCTCGAAGACATAGCTCAAGGCAAAAACATGACCATGAGCCAACTGCTTACCGAAATGGAACACATAGTAGCTTCGGGAACAAAGCTCAACATAGACTTTTACATAAACGACTATATAGAAGAAGACCATCAAGACGAGCTATACGACTACTTTATGGAAAGCGAAAGCGAATCTGTACAAGATGCAATAGACGAACTGTCAGACGAAGACTATACCGAAGAAGAAATACGACTGATGAGAATAAAATTCTTGTCGGACAATGGTTGATAAACAAAAGAAGACAACGAATACAATAAGACACAAATTATAAAAAAACATATAATGAAGAAATATATATCCGACTTTACTATAGTAGGCAAAGAAACCTACGGCACACAGTATTTCAAACTAGTGTTGCAACACCCCGAAGTATTGCCCGAGATATTGCCCGGCCAATTTGTAGAGGTAGAAGTAGAAGGACAAAAAAACGTATACTTGCGACGCCCCATCTCTATACATGATGTAGACACAGCAAACAATACCCTTTCGCTACTTATTCAAGTGGTAGGCAAAGGTACCACACAACTGTCGCACCTACAAGTTGGCGACAAACTTAACATGGTTTATCCATTAGGCAAAGGCTTCACACTTAAAGGCAACAACGTTTTGCTTGTCGGTGGTGGCTGCGGATTAGCTCCCCTTTTACACACAGCACGTTGCTATGCCGAAAAAGGCATACGCCCCACTGTGCTTTTAGGCGGACGCACTGCCGACCTTATACCTATCAAGGACGACTTCAAGGCTTTTGCCAACCTACACTTCGCCACCGAAGACGGTTCGCTGGGAGAAAAAGGTTTGGTAACAAACCACTCTATGTTTTCGCAAAACTACGACCACATCATAACATGCGGACCAAATCCTATGATGAAAGCCATTGCCCGCTACGCCAATAGCAACAACATTAGCTGCGAAGTGTCGCTGGAAAACTCTATGGCTTGCGGAATAGGAGCCTGCTTGTGCTGCGTGGCAGACACCGACAACGGACACAAATGTGTGTGCAAAGAAGGACCGGTGTTCGATGCCTCCGACCTTAAAAAATGGAGCGAAAGTTAATACAACAACCCACAAACCAAAACGAATAGAAACACAATGTTAGACGTAAAGATACACAACCTCGACCTAAAAAATCCCGTAATGACAGCCTCGGGAACATTTGGATATGGCGAAGAATTTGCCGATTTTATCGACATCAATCGCCTTGGAGCCATCATCGTAAAAGGTACAACAGGCAGTCACCGCGAAGGTAACCCATACCCCAGAATGGCTGAAACACCATCGGGAATGTTGAATGCAGTAGGATTGCAAAACGTAGGCGTCGATGCTTTCTGTAGCAATATTTACCCTCGCATTCGCCATTTCGACACCAACGTTATTGTTAATGTATCGGGATCGACTATAGATGAATATTGCGAAACCGCTGCCAAAATAAACGCCCTCGATGATATCCCGGCCATAGAACTAAACATATCATGCCCAAACGTTAAAAAAGGTGGCATGGGATTCGGTACAAACGCAGATATGGCTGCACAAGTGGTAACAGAAGTACGAAAAGTATACAACAAAACACTTATAGTAAAACTAACACCAAACGTTACAAACATTGCCGAAATAGCACAAGCTGTAGAAGGTGCAGGTGCCGATGCTGTATCGCTTATAAACACTATGCTTGGCATGGCCATAGATGTAGAGCGCCGCAAACCAATACTATCCACTATCACCGGCGGACTATCGGGTGCAGCAGTAAAACCCGTAGCTGTACGAATGGTATGGCAAGTAGCAAAAGCTGTAAAGATTCCGGTTATCGGACTAGGCGGAATATCCTCGGCCGAAGATGCATTGGAATTCATTATGGCAGGTGCCACTGCTATACAAATAGGTACTGCAAACTTTATCGATCCGGCCATTACTGTTAAAGTGGTAGAAGGATTGGAAAACTACCTAAAACGACACAACATTGCACATATAAACGACATACGCGGAATTATATAACGTGTGGCTCTAAACAGTTGCTACACTTACTATTAAAAAGTTCTTGTTTGTATACCATATACAGCAAGGACTTTTTTTCTTTTTATGCCAAATGTTTCGACAACTCAGAGCCGTTTTGTTTACAGTTCTGCCGGCATATTATTACAAAGAAAATATCTTTACATTAAGTACATGGTGGTATTTGTGTTAGGAAGATAGCAGTGTTTACGTTTGTATACACCTTGCCTTTACGTTATATTCATGGTCTCCTATCGGCGATAGCGAACCTTACACCTAACGTAAAGACAACCATACAACAAACGTAAAGGCAACCATATATTAATGTAACAACATTTGAAGCCTAATACATATATGAGATAGAATCAACGCCAAGCAATATTACCAAAAACATAATAACTACATTATTCATAAAGAATATATATATTCTAAAGGCAATTTCTAAAAATTACTTTGCAAGTGATTTGCGGATTTTTCTATAGACGTACCGAGGTGCGTCTTTGCAATGCATAGCGGGCTATGCGATTGAAAAAGAAATAGAAAGATTTCGGCAAAAAACGCAACGTTGCGATTAAGCGAGTAAAGAGCAATGCCTAAGCATTAGCTATTTCGAGCGATAGCAACATCGACAAAGTCAAAGCACACAAA
>JAFZDP010000063.1 GCA_017561155.1 Bacteroidales bacterium
ACAGCTGTAGAAGATCTGAAAGATATAAACCTGAAGAATATCAAACGAGCTCATATCATCTACAAGCCATCGATAGAGATAAAAAAAGCCTTGAAGAACTTGAAATACTACATCGATAAAAGATGCGTAATAGAGAGATAAAGGTAGTTGGTTGAGGCTTCGCTTTGCTGCGCCAAGACAACGGACTACAGACAACGGACAACGGTCGGGGTGGCAGCCGGAAATATGGATTTACGGAACTACGGATTCACGGAATTACGGAAATTGGCTTCGCTTTGCTATGCCGGACAACAGACTACAGACAACGGACAACGGAGGGCGAAGCCGGCTCAAAGCTCATGGCTCAAAAACATTGCAAAAGAAACAAAGTAATAACGTAGGACATACTAAAAACAGGGTGATAGAAGTTTTTATTTAAATACGATTCTGTAAAAGATGTATTTTTTCAAAAATACGCTCTGAGAAAATCAATAAAATTATGACACGAGAAGAAATATATGATTTACTTACAAATACAGAAACATCACGAGTAGAAAGAACTGTAAGTACTAGCAATATGGATAAATTTCAAGAAGCAATATGTGCGTTCAGTAACGATATATCAAATTCACGTAAAAATGGATATCTCATTATAGGAGCCCATGATAATGGTGAATTATCCGGATTGAAAGTAGATGATGAACTTTTCAAAAAAATATCCAGTATTCGCAGTGATGGTAACATTTTGCCAATACCAATGATGACATGTGAACGTTATGAGTTGGAAGGCGGAGATTTACTAATAGTAGAAGTTCAGCCATCTTTTTCTACACCTGTACGATATCGTGGACGAACATTTATACGCATAGGACCACGAAGGGATATTGCAACACTTGACGAAGAAAGAATACTTTCGGAAAAACGTGTAAGTAATATGGCTACATTTGATGCTTCGCCATGCTATTCATCCACTATGGATGATGTATATCTTGATATTATCAAAAATGAATATATTCCCAAGGCAGTAAGCCCGGATGTGTTGGAAAAAGATACAAGAAGTATAGAACAGCAAATGTCATCGTTGGGTCTCTATGATATGGTACATAGTTGTCCGACTAATGCCTGTATTGTACTGTTTGGGAAAAATCCCAGACAATTTTTATACGGAGCATATTTACAATATGTAAGTTTTAATGGGTTGGATAAAGGTACGGAAATAGACAATGAAAAGCCATTTTATGATTGCCTCGCCAAAATGATGCCTAAATTAGAAGAGTTTATTAATTTGGGTATAATGAAGACCCGTCCTATATCTGTAAGTACTCTACGAGAAAAGAATCAGTATAATTATCCGGCTGATGCATTACGAGAATTGATACTGAATGCATGTATGCATCGAGATTATCAGTCTAATATGCCCACACGATTTTATCAGTTTGTTGATCGTATTGAAATTATGAATCCCGGTGGATTATATGGCAAAGCTCGTCCTGAAAATTTTCCGGAAATAAATGACTATCGGAATCCTATTATCGCTCAAGCATTAAAAGTAATGGGGTATGTAAATATGTTTAATAGAGGAGTTAGTCGGGTAAAGAGCATGATGTTAGAGAACGGAAATAAAGAACCTATATTCAATATAGATAAGATAACTGCTTTTGAGGTGATAAGTTTTACGGCAATCAAGCATGTTGATTTGCCGGTAAGTACAGATGATTTTCCTAAGTCTTTTCCTAAGTTGATTGATAAGTTGATTCCGGTTTATTTCCAAGAAGAGGATAAGGAAATGATTGAAGTAATTTTAAGTTCATTGATTGAACCAAAATCAGTTAAAGATATTGCAAAATTGACTTCTTACTCCACTAGAACAATAAAAGATAAGTATCTGAATAAAATGTTACAAGCAGAAGTCGTAATCATGACCATACCGGACAAACCAACAAGCAGTAAACAAAAATATAAACTGAAAACAGAGTAGTAATTATTGAATAGCTATGTATCAAGATCTTCATAAGATAATATCCTTATTTACTGTGAGATAAATAGATTTTTCCTAAGTCTTTTCCTAAGTCTTGAACTAGTAATAAATAGCAATGATATAAAACTTGAACAGATACTAAAAACATGGTGGTAAAAGTTATTATTGGCACGGATAAGAAACACATAATGAAATGAGCGAAACAAACAACAAACTGAAAAACCCAGATATGACAAAAGAAGATATAAATATAGGCAATTTCTAAAAATTGCTTTGATGCTATGATAGCAAGCCATACCGATAGTAGTCGGATACGTCTACTTCTAAAAGAGGCTTTGACCAACAAAATTAACGATAGAGCAACTTTTATGAAGGGTATTGACTATTCTTATTACTACGAACAAGAGGAGTAGCTTCGCATGGACAACAGAGGCTATGCCGGAACTACGGAATTGCGGAATTGCGGAATTGCGGAATTGCGGAAATTGGCTTCGCTTTGCTACGCCAAGACAACTAGTCAACGAGACAACTAGTGGGGCGGCAGCCGGCATTCGGAATTACGGAACTACGGATTCACGGAATTACGGAAATTGACTTCGCTTTGCTACGCCGGACAACAGACTACAGACAACGGACAACGGACAACGGAGGGCGAAGCCGGCATTCGGAATTACGGATTAACGGAATTACGGAATTACGGAAATTGGCTTCGCTTTGCTATGCCGGACAACAGACTACAGACAACGGACAACGGAGGGCAAAGCCGGCTCATAGCTCATGGCTCAAAGCTCACAGCCTTTCTCTACCTTCTGTACCCCTCTATACTTTCTATCCTCTTTCGACTTTTGCCTTTAGCCCTTAGTCTGCTGAGCGACAGCGAAGCACCGGCGATAGCCACTTGTAGTCTTGTAGTCTGCTGAGCGTTAGCAAAGCCGGCTCATTGCTCATGGCTCGTAGCTCATAGCCTTTCTCTACCTTTCTGTACTTTCTATACCTTTTATACCCTTTAGCCTGCGAAGCTTTAGCGTAGCCGATTGCTCACAGCTCGTAGCTCAATATTTTACAATTCAAGCATATAATAGTATTTTCTGCTGTTGTTTTTGTAGTAGCCTTCTATTATTACTTTGCCTTTTATGTTTTTTAGTCGTTCCAGGTCGTCTTTGTGTTTTGCCGGTTGGTTGGCAATGGTTGTTATAACAAAACCATTTCGTATTCCAAGTTTAGATAAGAACGAGTTGTTGGTTTGTATTACTTCGATGCCATATTTTAAGTTCATTTTAGTTAGTTGGTCTTTTGTCGGAATGCAGAACTTTGCTCCGAACATTTCAAAGTCGTTGTTCGCTTCTCTGGTATGAATAGTAGTGTTTCCGTATATGTTAAGCAATCTGGCTTTGGTGGTATAGTGCTTGTTGTTTCTGTCGTATGTTATTTCTACTTCATCGCCCGGACTATATTTCCCCATTTCTTCCATTAGCTCGGCATAGCTGTTGGTTTCAACATTGTTTATAGAAAGTATTATATCTCCATCTCTAAGCCCTGCATTGTGTGCAGCAGCATTTTTAAGTACTCGTCCCAGATATACCCCTTTTATTTCTTTCAGTCCTTTGTATTCGGCCAGTCTGCTGTCTACTTCTGCTACATTAACGCCTAAATATGCCCTTTGTACATATCCATGTTGTTTTAAGTCGGCAGCTACTTTTTGAGCCAAGTTCGACGGAATAGCAAACGAATATCCGGTATAGTATCCGTTTCCAGAAGCTATAGCAGTTATTATACCTATTAGTTTTCCATTTGCATCGACAAGGGCCCCACCGCTATTTCCTGAGTTGACAGCGGCATCGGTTTGTATGAACGACTCGATGGGGCTTTCTAGTCCATCGGTATTCTCTATCATGTTAATGTTTCGTGCTTTTGCACTTATAATTCCGGCCGTTATTGTCGAAGTGAGGTTGAAAGGGTTGCCTATGGCGAGTACCCATTCGCCAACTTCAGCTTTGTCTGAATTTCCGAAAGGGATGTACTGCAAGTCGTTGGCATCAATTTTGATAAGGGCTAAATCGGTAGCAGGGTCGTTGCCAATCAACTTGGCAGAAAATGTACGTTTGTCGTTCATGGTAACAGTAATACGTTCGGCATCTTGAACAACATGGTTGTTGGTGATGATATAACCATCAGAATCGATAATAACTCCCGAGCCAAATGCAGTATATTTTTGGTTTTGGACACCTTTGTTGATAATCATACCGAAAAAGTTTTCGTATAAAGGAGTACTTTTGGTAAGTTCTGTAGTTATATGAACAACAGCATCGATAGTGTTTTTTGCCACATCAGAAAAATCGACATATTTAAGTTGTTGAGTTGCTACAGGTGTTGATACAACATTGTGGTTAGATACTTTTGGTTCAATTTTTTCGGACTGAGCAGGCTGGCTGCAGCTTACTATTAATGCACTTAGTAATGCAAGATAAATTTTAGGTGTATTCATATTTTTTCTGTATTTATTTTGGTTTTGAACAATAAACTACAACAAAAGGTTTTTAGTATCTGAACTTAGTTAATAATTCTTTTAGGTGAAGTTTGGCTTCGCTTTGCTACGCCAGACAACGGACTACAGACAACGGACAACGGACAACGGACAACGGACGGGGTGGTAGCCGGAATTATGGAACTACGGAAAATTGGCTTCGCTTTGCTATGCCGGACAACAGACTACAGACAACGGACAACGGAGGGCAAAGTCGGCTCATTGCTCATGCCTCAAGGCTCACAGCCTTTCTCTACTTTCTGTACCTTTTTGAGGACAACGGACAACGGTCGGGCGGCAGCCGGAATTCGGAATTACGGAACTACGGATTCACGGAATTACGGAAATTGACTTCGCTTTGCTATGCCGGACAACAGACTACAGACAACATACAAACAATGATATTGTTTTATAGTAAGGCTTTTGTAGCTTTTGAGGAAAAATGTGATATTTAATGTATAAAACATTTGGAAAAATGTGATAAAAGTTGTAATTTTGCATCCGAAAATGTGATATAAACCATGGAACTACTTAAAAGAAAAATAGATACATTTCTAAGTACTTGGAAACAAAATGCGGATAGAAAACCACTCATTGTAAAGGGTGCAAGACAGGTTGGAAAAACCGAATCGATACGTTTTTTTGCCAAAAACAACTATAAAAATGTTATCGAAATAAATTTTGTTTTCCAAAAACAATACAAACAAATATTTTCCGATGGCTACGATGTTGACAGTATAATAAAAAACATTTCGCTCCTAAATCCGACACTTTCTTTTGTTGAGGGAGAAACTTTGTTTTTTTTCGACGAACTACAAGAATGTCCTAATTGTGCCACATGCCTTAAAGCATTCAAGATAGATGGTAGATACGATGTCATTTGTTCGGGGTCGCTGATGGGTATTTATTACAAGGAAATTGAATCCAATAGCGTGGGGTACAAAGAAGATTATGAAATGTACTCGCTCGATTTCGAAGAATTTTTGTGGGCAAAGGGTTATTCTGAAACTATGATAGATAGTATCTACTCGCACCTTGAAACATTACGACCATTTTCCGATTTGGAATTTGATGTGCTCATGAATGCTTTTAAAGACTATATGATACTTGGCGGAATGCCGGAAGTAGTGTATAATTATATAACTAAGAAAAACTTCAGTGGATCGCTTGTTACCCAAAAACAACTGCATTTGGACTACGAAGAAGATATTACAAAATATGCCAAGGATGGAATGGAGCGTACAAAAATATTAAACATATATAGGCATATATCCATATTTTTGGCAAAAGACAACAAAAAGTTTCAAATTACAAAAATTGCACCTAAAGCAAGAAATCGCGAATACATCGGTAGTGTAGAATGGTTGGAAAATGCAGGTATTATTAATCCTTGTTATTGTATGCAAAGCGTAGAACTACCACTTAAAGGCAATTATAATCCATCGCAATACAAAATTTACTTCAAAGATACAGGTATGCTTATAGCTTCGCTGGACGAAGAAGCACAGGACGACCTACGCATAAACAAAAACTTTGCTACTTACAAAGGTGCCATATACGAAAATATTGTAGCAGATATGCTTGTAAAACAAGGCTATAATTTATTCTATTACAAAAACGAAAAAAGCACTATAGAAATGGATTTCTTTATAAGAAATTCTTCCGGACTTATTCCTGTAGAGGTAAAAGCATCAGACAATGCAACAGTTTCGTTAAACAAACTCATAGATTCCGATAAATATCCGGATGTGAGTTTCGGAATAAAATTATGTAACAGAAACATGGGTTTTAATGGCAAATTCTATACTCTTCCATATTTTCTCACATTCTTGCTTAAACGTTGGCTTAGAGAAAAGAAAGATTAATGTTTGTAATAAAGACAAAGAAACCGGTTGTGGCTTTGCTACGCCAAGACAACGGACTACAGAGGGCAAAGCCGGCATTCGGAATTACGGAACTACGGAATAAGGGTATAGAGGGTATAGAGGGTATAGAGGGTATAGAACAACTACTAATGAAATACTCGTGCGGCAGCCACTTGTATACTTGTAGTCTCGTAGTCTTGTAGTCTGCGAAGCGTTAGCGAAGCCGGCTCAAAGCTCGTAGCTCATAGCTCAAAGCTCGTAGCTCACAGCCTTTCTCTACTATACTTTCTATACCTTTTATACCCTTTAGCCTGCGAAGCTTTAGCGTAGCCAAACACAGGGGTACAAAAAAAGCTGCTCTCTTTTGCAAGGGAACAGCTTTTTGGTTTTTTATTATTGTAGAACCTGTTAGTTGTTTGCACAAGTTCTTTCAGTGGTCTTTTTGTATTCCGACAACATCTCAGGAGTGAAGTTTTTAACGTAAGCCAAGTTCTTAGCAATTTCTCCCTGACCTAAACCGATCATTATTTCGCAAGAACGTTGGTAGCGTTCGCAACGAGAAGCGTCTAACAACAATAGGTATCCCATCACAATGTATCCTACGCTTTCTACCATACGGCGAGAGTGGAAGTCGTAGATTTCGCTGGTAGAACCGAAAGCCGAAACTATTTCGAATATTTTCTTATATTCTTCGGTCATATTGCGAAGTTGGTTGCGAAGACCTTCCAATTCCGGTTTTATTTCCATAGCATCTAGTTCTTCGATACGTTTTAGATAGCTGCCGTTACCAATACCGCGTATAGCAGCCACAACTTGTAGTTGCGAAGTACCTTCGTATATGGTAAGGATACGAGCATCGCGATACAAGCGTTCGCAAGTGTATTCTTTCATGAATCCGCTACCGCCATGAACTTGGATACAATCGTATGCTATTTGGTTTGCATATTCGCTAGAGAACAATTTCAACATAGGAGTGAAAATGTCGGCATTGCGTTGGTTGTATTTCAAGTCGGCACGTTCTTCGGCAGTAAGGCTTCTTTCGCGACCTATGGCTTCGTACGATTTGTATATGTCTACAAAGCGAGCTGTTTCGTACAAAAGGGTACGTATAGCGTCGGTTTTTGCTCTCATGTTGGCAAGCATTTCATACACTTGAGGGAAGTTGATGATAGCTTTTCCGAATTGTTCGCGTTCTTGAGCATATTGGTATGCTTCGCGGTAAGCAGCTTCGGCCAAACCCACACTTTGAGCACCTACACCCAAACGAGCACCATTCATAAGGCTCATTACATATTTGATAAGACCTAATTTTCTATCTCCAACAAGTTTTGCAGGAGCGTTGTTGAAAACAAGTTCTGCAGTAGGCGAACCTTTGATACCTAATTTGTTTTCTATACGGCGAACAGTAACAGCGTTGTCTTTTCTGTCGTAAACGAAATAAGACAAACCACGTCCGTCTGTAGTACCTTCTTCAGAGCGAGCCAAAACTAATTTTATATCAGCGTCGCCATTGGTGATAAAGCGTTTTACACCGTTAAGACGCCAACATTTAGCTTCTTCGTCGTAAGTGGCTTTCAATCGAACCGATTGTAGGTCGGAACCTGCATCCGGCTCTGTCAAGTCCATAGAGCAAGTAGCACCTGCATTGATGCGAGGCAAGAATTCGTCTTTTATCTCGTCTGAAGCAAATTCATATATAGTTTCGGCGCAGTCTTGCAAACCCCAAATATTGGCAAAACCGGCATCGGCACGCGATACTACTTCGGCAGCCATTACATATGGAATATAAGGGAAGTTCAAACCGTTATATTTTCTAGGCAACGACATTCCGTAAAGTCCGGCATCGCGCAATGCTTCGTGATTTTGTTGTGTTCCACGAGCATAAACTACTTCGTTGTTTACTACTTTAGGACCTTCGTGGTCTACGCTTTCAGCATTGGCAGCAAGAACTTCGCCCGATATTTCTCCCACTATTTCCATCACTTTGTCGTAGTTATCCAAAGCGTCTTCGTAGTCTTGTGGTGCATCAGGATACTGATCTTTTTCTGCATAGTTGCGTTCTTTCAAAGCTACAATCTTTTCCATCAATGGATGGTTAAGATAAAATTTCAATGACTCATTGTCTGTATAAAAATTGCTCATAATCTTTTTTGTTTTAAGTAATAAGTGAGTATATAGGCACTATTAAATTTGTGCATCATATACCTACACTTTATTTTGTATTGGCTTTGTATGTCTTAATCATCTTAGGCAACACATCGCAAATATCACCAATTATAGTATAATCGGCTATGCTGTTGATAGGTGCCTTAGGATCTGTATTTATGCTGATAATTTTAGCCGATTGTTCCATACCTGCTCTATGTTGAACAGCACCCGAAATACCGCATGCGATATACAATTTAGGGCGAACAGTAACACCTGTTTGTCCAATTTGACGTTCGTGTTCTGTAAAACCGGCATCAACAGCAGCACGGGTAGCACCTACTTCGCCACCAATCAAATCTGCCAATTCGTGTAGAAGTTTGAAGTTTTCTTTTGTACCAACTCCGTAACCACCGGCAACTATAATTTGTGCGTTTTTGATGTTGATTTTTTGTTCTTCGATATGACGTTCCAATATCTTTACACAGAAATCATTTTCTGTAACATAATCTTCCACCTTTAGGTAGTTTACAACACCCTTGTGGTTGTTGTCGTAAACTTCTTTTTTCATTACACCTTCGCGAACAGTAGCCATCTGAGGGCGAGTTTCAGGGTTTACTATCGTAGCGATAATGTTACCACCGAAAGCTGGTCGTATTTGGTAAAGAAGGTTTTTGTATTCTTTTCCGCTTTTAGCATCGCTGTGTTCGCCAATTTCCAAGCTTGTACAATCGGCAGTAAGACCACAACGCAAGTACGAAGAAACGCGTGGTGCCAAATCTCTACCAACAGATGTTGCTCCAAACAATGCAATTTCAGGTTGTTTTTCTTTGAACAAGTTGGTTACTATGTCGAAGTGAGGCAATGTACTGTATGGAAACAAACGATTGTCGTCGGCAACGTTTATGATATCAACTCCGTAAGGGTACAATTGTTCTTCCAAATTTTTAAGATTGCTTCCTATTACAATGGCTTCTAATTTGGTTTGCAATCTGTCTGCCAATTTGCGAGCTTTTGAACACAATTCCAAACTTACATCGGCAATAGTTCTTTCTTCTGTAATTTCGCAATAAACAAATATATTATTCATTATCTATTCTTCTTTAGGCGTTATAACTTTGATTAACTTTTGGAGAATTATTGTACATTATCCTATAATGTGTGTAGCTATCAATTCTTTCATCAAGTCGTTTATTTCTTCTTCTTTGCTTGAAAGAACTACACTTTCTTTTTGAGTCAAAACAACATTCTCAATGTTCTTTACCTTAGTTGGCGAACCCGACATTCCTAAACGGTCCATTTCCGGATTCAAATCTTCGGCAGTCCATTCTTCTATTTTAAGATATGGTTTTTGGTTCCAAAGATCAGAATAGTCTAAACCATGTTCTTGTTGTTCGGAAGGGGTGCATGCTTTTTTGTATTGCATAACGCGTTTAGCTTGGCGGAAACGACATGCAGGAGCCGAACCATGTACTGTAATCAATACAGGGAATTTGCATTCTACCACTTCGATACCACGTTCCAAACGACGTTTGATTTGTATAGAATCCTCGCTAACGCTTACTACTTCTTCGGCGTATGTTATTTGAGGAATTTCTAATTTTTCTGCAACTTGAGGCCCTACTTGTGCTGTATCACCGTCGATAGCTTGACGACCCGATAGCACCAAGTCTACTTTTCCCAATTTGCGAACAGCCATAGATATGGCATACGATGTAGCCAATGTGTCGGAACCTGCAAAAGCACGACCCGAAACCAAATATCCGTTGTCGGCACCACGATAGATAGATTCGCGGATGATGTCGGCAGCTCTGGATGGTCCCATAGTGATTACTGTTACAGTAGCATCTTTCAATTGGTCTTTTATTGATAATGCCATTTCCAAGGCATTTAAATCTTCTGGATTAAAAATTGCCGGTAGTGCAGCACGATTTACTGTGCCATCGGCTTTCATGGCATCTTTTCCCACATTACGAGTGTCGGGAACTTGTTTTGCCAATACTACAATTCTATAACTCATATTATTTATTTTATTCGTTATTTTTTTATATTCAGAAAGATACATTTCTCTAAATTCCTTTAAGAAATGTATCTTTTATTTATTATCTTTGTCTATTATATTGCCCATTTTACGTAGATGGCTCCCCACGAAAAACCTGCACCAAACGACGTAAGTATCAAGTTGTCGCCCTTTTTGAACTTACTTTGATTTTCCCAAAGTAATAGGGGAATGGTTGCAGATGTAGTGTTGCCATATTTCTCAATATTTACCAACACCTTATCTTCGGGTAGTTCCATTCTGTGTCCAACTGCATTTATAATTCTTATATTGGCTTGGTGTGGCAAAAGGTAGCTAATGGTATCTGCCGTCAAATTGTTGCGTTGCATTATTTCTACCGAAACATCTGCCATCTTGCTCACCGCCCATTTAAATACAGCTTGTCCTTCTTGGTATACGAAATGTTCGCGAGCATCAACAGTTTCGTGTGATGGTGGTTTTAGCGAACCGCCGGCCTTCATGTGTAGGTGTTTTCTTCCGACACCATCGCTACAAAGAATAGAGTCCATTACACCAACTTCTTCTTCGGTAGGTTCTAGCAAAACAACAGCGGCACCGTCGCCAAATATAGGAGCAGTGGCTCTGTCTTGGTAGTCGATAACCGATGTCATTTTTTCGGCACCGATTAATAAAAGCTTTTTGCAAAAACCAGACTCGATGTATAGAGATGCTGTTTTAAGTCCATAAATAAATCCTGAACATCCAACGTTTAAGTCCATGCTCATTCCGCCATGTATGTCGCATTTATCTGCAACAATACTTGCAGTAGCAGGAAAGTGCATATCCGGAGTTACAGTACAACATATAACACCATCTATATCTTTTGGATCGATATTATTCTTTGTCAAAAGATTTTGTACCGCTATTGCTGCCATATCCGAAGTGGCTTTTCCTTCCTCTTTCAGCATACGACGTTCTTTGATACCAATACGAGTCATTATCCATTCGTCTGATGTATCCATCATTCGGCTCAACTCTTCGTTGGTAAGAATATAGTCAGGCACATATCCTTCCACAGCTGTTATGGCTGCTCTGATTTTACTCATAATCAATATTGTTTAATAAGTTTTCGTTATCTAATGTGTGTTAGTTATTGAAAACTGTCTATTCGTTATATTTTTTTACAGCCATACATGCATTGTGTCCGCCAAAGCCAAAAGTATTGCTAAGCGCAACATTTACTGTACGATGTTTTGCAGTTCCGAAAGTGTAGTCCAATTCAGGAACGTTAGGATCGTCGGTAAAGTGGTTTATTGTAGGAGGAACGATGTCATTTTTTACGGCCAAAATTGTAGCAATAGCCTCAACAGCACCTGCAGCACCCAATAGGTGACCTGTCATAGATTTGGTCGAGTTTATGCTTATATTCTTTGCATGATCTCCAAAAAGAGAAACGATTGCTTTAGGTTCGGCTATATCTCCTATAGGAGTAGATGTACCGTGAGTGTTTATATGGTCAACTTCGGTAAGGTCGATGCCGCCTTCTTCCAAAGCGAATTGCATAGCCATTTTAGCACCTAGTCCTTCAGGGTGTGGAGCTGTGATGTGGTGTGCATCGGCTGTAAGACCACAACCTACTATTTCTGCGTATATTTTAGCACCGCGAGCTTTAGCATGTTCGTACGATTCCAAAACCAAGCCTGCACCACCTTCGCCGATAACGAAACCATCGCGATCTTTGTCGAAAGGACGAGAAGCTGTCATGAAATCATCGTTTCTTGTCGAAAGAGCTTGCATAGAGTTGAATCCGCCAACACCTGCAGCACATATAGAAGCTTCAGAACCTCCGGTAATCATTATGTCGGCTTTTCCTAAGCGTATCATATTGAAAGCGTCGCTTATAGCGTGCGACGACGAAGCACATGCCGAAACAGTGGCAAAGTTAGGACCACAGAAACCATATTTTATAGATATCTGTCCTGCACACATATCGGCAATCATTTTAGGAATAAAAAATGGACTGAAGCGAGGAACGTAATTGCCTTTAACATACGAATTGCATTCATCTTCGAATGTTGCAATACCACCAATGCCCGATGCCCAAATAACACCTGCTCTGAATTTGTCTACGTTTTCAATGTCTAATCCTGAATCTTCAACAGCTTGTTGTGCTGCTATAAGTCCGAATTGTGTATATAAGTCAAGTTTTCTGGCTTCTTTGCGGTCAAAGAAATTTCCGGGATTGTAGTCCTTTACTTCGCAAGCAAATTTAGTTTTGTGTTGTGAAGCATCGAAACGAGTAATAAGTCCCGCTCCACTTGTGCCTTTTACCAATGCTTCCCAATATGCATTGATGTCATTTCCAATAGGGGTAATGCACCCCAATCCAGTTACAACAACTCTTGGTAAAGTGTTTTTCATTTCTTTATCTTTTTTGTTTTTATATGGATTAATCTCTTTTAGTAGAACAAGATGTACTATTTAGTCGAAGTAGTATTCAAAACATAGTTAACAACATCGCCCACTGTCTTCAGATTCATAATCTCTGTTTCGGGTACTGTAATCGAGAATTCGTCTTCCAAATTCATGATAAATTCGCTGACGTCAAGTGAGTCGGCCGATAAATCTTTACGAAAGTCGGAAGTCATGCTGATTTCTTCCTTATTTATACCCAATTTATCTGCTACAAGGTCTATTATTTTGTTCTCTACGTCTATTCTTGTCATACTTATCCTATATTAATATTTGATTTGCAAAGAAACAACATTTTTTCCTTTTATCAGTGTTTTTTAACAAAAAAAATCGCACTTTTTTATTTAATGTACTTATAATCAAATATATGAGTGGTGAAAATAATATTCATTATTTTCTTTTCTTAGTATTGGGTGTAATTTTTTGTGTATTAATGGTTTAATGTTGTTTTGTTGTGGTAGTTTGCTAAATATTTTTTTTCAATTAACAACCCTGAAAAACTAAAAAAAAGCATTTTGAACACTATTTTTTTCATTTTTTGTAAGGAATATTGCATTATTTTCGGCCGATAAATGCTCTGAAATTTCCGATGCTTGTATTTTGATTTTCCGATGAGATAATTGGGCATATTTTGACGTGTATTTTGCGAAAAATGGAGGCGTTTTTTGTTAAATCTTTTGCCTGTTGAATTCACACTCGGAGGTGTTCAAAATAGCATCGCGATATAGTGGAATTTTCATCGCGATATAAATCTTGCTGCATCACGATGGAGAGGGCGTCTCCATCGTGATGAAAATTTTGCCAAGTCGGGATTATGTTGTTGATTTATTATGACGTTGATTGATAGTTGTTTCGTTGGAGCGAGACAATGTTTTTGATGTTTGATATCGGCAGGGGAGGAGTAGAAAGCAAACTATCCCCAATCCGTTTTCCGTATCTCTATATATTATATGTATGTATATGCCGGCCGGTGATGTATTTTTGATAAGGCAACTTCTAAAAATTGCTTTGCAAGTGATTTGTGGAATTTTGCTAGAAAGATTTCTACTTTCTTTTGATTGAGCATAGCGGGCTATGCGATTGAAAAAGAAATAGAAAGATTTCGG